>JANQDY010000135.1 GCA_028278625.1 Thermodesulfobacteriota bacterium | reverse complement strand
CTGGCCGAGACCACGCACCGGATTTACAGTATGGATGCCGGACAGATTCATCAAAACGGTGGCGTCGATTCGCTGCACAGCCACTTTCACAAACACCTTCTGACAAAACACCCCCATGGGTAAGATCGTATGCATACCTTTCTATTTGCTTGGGAGACAACTTCATGAGAAATGAATCGATTGCCACAGGGAATTCACTTTACCAGCACACCCATTTATCTCTCGAACCCTGGTTTGCCCTTGATCCTCTCTGGGAAGGCGGAGAAGATGTTATCGAAAATGGCCTTCCACACGAAGAGCTTGCGCCGCCGTGGCAGATACTGATACTGGGTGATTTTTCGCCCACCAGACACTTTAAGCTCCTTACGGGTGAACCGATTAAGGTTGACATGATAGATATGTCACCCACGGGAACATCCACGGACCGCGCGCCGGATTTGATAAAGGAATTGCAGGCGCCGAGAGTCAGACGCCAAGTCTGGTTGTGCACATCCCGGGGCCGACGATTAGGGTATGCCGTCTCCTGGTGGGAAGCCGGTCAGGTTGATGATTTTCTACAAAAAAAGTCAATGCCCATCTGGGTGAACCTCTCCCGCCTGCGCACCGAATTGTTCAGAGATATCAAGAAAATCCAATATGGAAACTCCGCCGCTCTGGAAGAAGCCTTTGGCGAGAAAGGGCCTTTCTGGAGCCGCTACTATCTTTTTTATTACCAGAAAAAGCCCCTGACCCTCATCTATGAGGTTTTTTCCCCATACCTGACCAAATACCTTGGGCAATGCAGGCGCTTTCCCCTTCCCACATAGTCATTGTTTTTCCCGGCGATACATCTTGAATAGCTCGCTGCCGACGATCATTTTCTGAATATTGGATGTCCCTTCCAGGTATTCCATGCCCCTTGCATCGGCGCTCAATTGATTGATAAGGTCGCTTTTGAAGTAGCCCTTTCCGCCCATGAGTATCTGCGCCTTAGCAGCCACGTCCATGACCATCTGGGAGGCGTAGAGTTTCGCCTGTGAAGAGCTGATTCTATAGTATTGGGTCCCCAGCTGTCTCAAGGCGTGCAGACACAAACCTCTTGCCGCATTCATCCTTGTGTAAATATCGGACAACTGGAAGCTGATGTCCTGACTGCTGGTAAGTGGATTGTCAAATTGTTTTCGCATTTGTGCATATCGGTAGATTTCACGAAAAATCCTGTAGGCAAGCCCGCAGCATATTCCGGCAATATGGATTCTTCCCCGGTCGATGACATCCAGCGCCAGCACCATGCCGGCACCCTCGGTGCCCACCAGATGATCCGTGGGCACCGGCGCGTCATCAAAAACCAACCTCCCCACCGGCAGGACTTTCAAACCGTCTTTTTCAGGCAACGCCTTTATTGTCAGGCCCGGCGTATTCTTATGCGCGATGATGACACTGAGGGACCTTGAGCCTTTGAGACCTTTTGTGTTCGTTAAAACAGCGTAAATGTCCGCCAAACCGCTATTGGAGATATAGATCTTTTGACCATCCAGAAGATACTTGTTATCCGACCTTCTGGCCATGAGGCCGATGGCGCTCACATCGGATCCGGCACCCTCCTCGGTCATGGCAATGGCCCCAATTAGGCCTTTTGCCATTTCAGGAAGATATCTTTCCTTCTGATCTTCGGTTCCCTGCAAAACAACATCAATGGCCCGTCCATGAGAGACAAAAACAACCCCCATGCCCGGTGATGAGTAACCAAGCAACTCCATCAGAAAGTATATCTCCTGTTCCGAGGCTTCCTTTCCCCCATATTCGGGAGGGACAAAAAGCTTGAGAATTTGGGATTCTCCAAGGGCTGACATGATTTGGCGCCACTCACTGGAAAGCACGGCGTCGGAATTTTCAATTTTCGCTTCAAGAAATGGATAGGACGGAATGACCAACTCATTAAGGATGTTGACAAAGTCATCCAAATATTCTTTCTTTTTCCAACCTCTCTGAAATGAGTCAAGTATATTTATAAGAACATCCATAAACCAACGCCCCTTTACCAAGAAATGGAAATGCCTTTGATAGTATCGAACAAATGGGTTTTAAACGCAAATGTCTTATCATCTCATCTATCATCTGTTATGATGCCACCGCCAGTTCTTCAGGGCCCAAAGGGCCCGGCGCATACTGGGATACGTCGGAATCTGCGACTTTAAAAATTCCTTCTTGAATTTCCGCCTGAATTCATCATGGAGCACGGGGGGCATGACCACCAGAAAGGGGCAGTCCATGGCGTCCCTGAAGTTCTTAAATGCCCGCCCCATCGTCTTATGCAGGTCCGGATAACGGTCCTGGGCCTCGTGGACGGGCATGTATTCCAGCGCCAGCACCATGATCATGGCATCGACCTCACCCGAACGGCCGATGGTGCCGAACAATTTGGGATAGCCCAGCACTTCAAAAAATCCTGAGGCCAGATCAAGGGGATTGTTCAGGCTTGTACCGGGGCGGTCAAGGTTCTCCTTCAAGTGTGACACCAGATCGGTGCTGAATGCCGGGACCTTGAAGCCGGCCCGGATGGCCTGGTCCGTATAATTAACACTCAACCCCCCGCTGATGCAGGCGATCCCCAGCCGGTTGCCGGTCCCTTTGGCCGCCCACTGCAGCATCATGGTGCTGTCCACCATCTCTTCCAGGCTCTCCACCAAGACGGCACCGGTCTGGCGAACGGCATTCGGCCAGATGGCAGTGGCCCCGGCCATGGCCCCGGTGTGGGATGCCACGGCCCGTCCACCGTCCTCGGTGCTGCCGCCTTTTATCACCATAAGGGGCTTTTTTTTGCAGACCTCACGCATGGCATCCAGCAGGTCCGCACCGTCGTCGGTCCCTTCGATGTAGGCCCAGGCCACCTCGGTGGCCGGATCTTCTGCCATATAGCGCAGCAGTTCAGCGCAGCTGATGTCGATCTCGTTGCCGTAGGACACGACTTTTGAGAAGCAAAGTTCCTTGCCGCCGGCCATATAGATCCCAGTGATGGCCATGCCCCCGCTCTGGGAGACATACCCGATGGACCCGGGCCGGGGATCGAGATCCGGACGAAATGCCAGCCCGGTTTCCGGACAGTAGAGCCCCATGCAGTTGGGCCCGATAAACCTGAACGACTGTTCCCGGATCCAGGCCTGCAGCTCTTCCTGGAGCGCCCTTCCCGCCGGGTCATCGGACTCTCCGAACCCCGAGGTAAAGGCATGCACCGACCTCACACCTTTGGCTGCGCAGTCGGCCAGCACCTCCCGGATGCGGGACGCCGGTACGGCAATGATCACATGATCCACGGGTCCGGGCACATCGGTTAAACGCTTGAAGGTGGGGACATCCCCTACGGGCTCGCCCCGGGGATTGACGGCGTAAAACTGCCCGCCAAATCCCATGGCCTGCTGGGAGTCCAAAAACAGCCGCCTGACACGGGGTTTGCGGTCGGATATTCCCACGACGGCGATGGACCGGGGGTGAAACAGCCACTCCAGGGATTTATCCGGAATATTATCTGTCATATCATTCCTCATAATAAATCAGGTTCTTCTCAGTGATGCATGTTTTTCGTTGGGAGCGTTAAGAGCGTTATGATCGTTCGATCCAAACGATCATAACGATAGCACCAGCCAGCACCTATTCCGCAAAACTCGACCGCATTTTCACGCCCCATCTCCCGTTTTCCCTGGTGAGGATATACAGCGATGCGTATGAACCGATCATCGATCCATCCTCACGGTACCGGGTAAACTTCGTATCCACATGCGGCCTTGTCCCCGACATTCGCCTCCTGGGCAAAGGCACACACCGCCGCCGCCATCACCAGAATGGCAACACCCATATTTTTCATAAGCATCGGCTTCTCCCGGTTTTTTATTGAATTTTTCCCGGCCGGAACAATCATGAGTTCAGCTTTTTCATCAGCCAGGCCATATTCTGGCCCAGGACCCTCATGATATTGACACCTTCTTCATCTTTTTCCACGTCGCCGGGATTCATGCCGATGGACATGCTCCAGTAGCACGACCCGGGCACGACCATCTGGTGATACAGGAAAAAGTGATTCAACGCATCAAACGTCGTGACGCTGCCCGCCCTTCTTGCGGCGGCAACGCCCGCACCCACCTTACGCTTGAGCATATAACCGTTGGCGCTGGAGACAAGGCCCGCCCTGTCAATCAGTGCTTTCATTTCGGCGGTGACATTGGAAAAATATGTGGGGGAGCCGAAGATGATGCCGTCGGCTTCGACCATTTTGTCAATGCATTCATTCATACCGTCGTTTGTGACGCCACAGCGCCGGTCAAGGTTTTCAAAGCATTTGTAGCAGGCGATGCACCCTCTAAGTTTTTTGCCGGCCAGCTGCACCAGTTCGGTGTCGATCCCCTCTTTTTGGAGCTCTTCAAAGACGATATTGATGAGAATGCTGGTGTTGCCCTTTTTCCGTGGGCTTCCGTTGAATGCAACAACTTTCATATTCAACTCCTTTCACGTTTAATATCAGAGTCTTCAAATCCACTTCTATTTGAAGCCATATTTTTTCTTCATGAAATCCGAAATTTGCCGGGTCATCCGAAACACATGATCGGACTGTTCATCCGTCAGCATCACGGTTTCACATGAAGGAAGCACCCATGACGCAAGGGCCCGTTTTTCTTCGCCAACATTTTTTTCAAGAAAACCGGCCACCCCATCCTCAAGCTTTTGCACCAGGCTTGAAACATTTTCATTTTTCAGAATGTCCTCGATAACCGGGACCACCCCCCACCCGATCATGCCGCCTGCATCCAGAAAATGATCAAATTCCGTTGCATAAAGGGCGGCCTTGTCCGAATACTGGTAGGCATCGAAATTGATCACATCCACCCGGGCGTCGGTGAGAAGGGTCCAGTCAATGTTGGCGCAGCCGTGCACCCACTTTATGCCATGAAGATTTTCAAACCCGGCATTGAGCGCCTCGATCACATCCTGCCGCGAACCGGTCCCCCCGGCCGCCGTAAAGCTGACCAGGGAGGGTTCGGGCTGGTCGGAAATAACCTCGATGCCGGCCTGATTTTTTCAAGCATGATGAAAAATGACGGCATCTTTTCTTCGGAAAGGGCAAAATATTCGAGATCCTCACGCTCCACCGCCTCGTAAAATGCCATCAGCTCCCCTTCCCGCTCCTCCGGAGGGACCATCAGCAGCCGCCGGTTCTGTCTCGGTGTTCGGCAAACGGGGCCGGTGGTCAGTGAACCGGGTGTTCTTTGCAGACGGGGAAAGTCTGAATGTGAAAATCCGCGGACGAAAAAAGAGGCGCCAGGTAGTCCATGTGCCCTTTGAATCCGGGCAGTTCGGAAACATATTCCTCATCTCATCTCATCTACAATGAGAAGCTTTCTCCCGCTTATAAATTCCGCCGCTTTTTCATGTGTCGCCATCGGTAATCCCTTTTTATTGGACGGCACCGCCTAAGCCGCCCGCAGTTTATTAATTCTTAACGAACCGCACAGGGAAACTGGCCGTATTCCATCAGGTAGGCCCCCAGTGTAATGGCCGTCAGATCGGCTGAGCCGCCGGGGCTTAAGCCTTGTGAGATCATTTTTTGATCCAGTTGTTTCAGTTTGCCCCTTCCCGCATCCGTCAAAAGGCTACCCGCCTGTAAGATTCCCTGTGCAGCCTTCTGAATTTCCCCGAGTATTGCCATGTTCGATCGCCAAGCGATGGTTGAATCCTCTGCTCTGGCCATTATGGATATCAACGTGTGAAGCAGGCATTCATTGAGCGACAAACCCCATTCAAATGATTCTGTAAGGGCCGGATAGCCGAATTCCGCCACGGTTTGAAATCCGGATGCACCTCCCCCCAATGCCGGTCAGGCCATATTTCAGAAACAATTGCTCGCCGGCGGTAAGTCCGGGTTTGTCAACCTGAAGATTCCGCAATTCCCGCTCCACCAGACCTTCCGTGATCTGGCTTACCTCCCTGAAGACTTGGTTTGCGACCAGTCTTTTTGCTTTGAGGGAAACCGCGCCCGCGGCTCCGCAAAGGATGGCGCCTGAAAATAGAAGCCCTCTCTGGGTATTGATGTTCTTGGTGGATTGTAGCAGTTCCTTTTCATCTCATCATCATCTCTCATCTTATTTTTCGCTCATGTCTGGCCCTTCAACGTAAACCTTCATGAGGATCTTTCCCCACCCCCCGTTTTCCAAGCCGATGTCCGAGCACTGAACGATATTG
>JANQDY010000044.1 GCA_028278625.1 Thermodesulfobacteriota bacterium | reverse complement strand
TTCCATGGGGTCTTCCAAAGGCGCGTTTCGAATCACCTCTAGGGTGAGTCCCGGGTACACGCCCATGTCCAAAAGGCGCTGACCCAGTTGATCATGAATCTTCAGTTTCTTAATCCGGCACCTGTATCCCGGTTTGAGTTGGTCCAGTGTCATGGTTTTGGCCTCCCCTGTTGATTGCTGGTGTTTTAAAACCGCTGAGTCGCTTTTAAAGGTCTCTCCTTGTTAACCGAAAACAACGCTTTTATAGCAACCGAAAATGTTTTTCCTGTCTAAATAAAAGAGGTAAATCTAACTCACACGCCAAATTCTTTTGTCAAGTCTTTTGTTTAGCGGAAGCCTGCCTTTTCGGCATCTTGCAGAGGCAATTGGCGCAATCCCCGGTGCATCCACAGGGTCGGTTTTCCGGGTTTCTCTGCACCTTGCTGCCGCTGGGCGCCAATTGGCCCCCCTTCTCACCTTGAAAAACGAGCCGGTGGGCGGGAATGCCTCCTTCCCTGAAGCAGCATCGAAAAGTGGTGCAGCCAAAACCGAGAACCTTCCCCAGTTGGCTGGTGTCGATATATATCCGGCCGTTGCCCTCGTACATGTGGCGCATCATGTGAATTGTTTCCCAGGTGGAAGTGCCGTCAAAATCGCCTTTCGGCCTGAGATGGAGGTTTCCGTTACGTTTCTGGCATTGAATGTGAAAATTACTGCTCATGGCATTCACTCCTTATTAATTGGTCTTGACGGTTTCCTTTGCCGTTACCCTCAGCCTTTCGGGCGGAATATTGAACCGAACAGAAAAAGGGTACCCATGGCCACAATGCACCCGGTCCATATGGCCCAGCCGACGACTGGGGATATGTCAGTTGTTCGACGCATAAACACCGCCTTTTCCCGAGAGGGCCTCCCCGATGGCGCTTAAACTGGAACTGGACAATAAGCGAACCGGCTTGTTGTACTTCTTCCCCAGCTTTTTCACCAAATCGCAAGCCGCGTGGCTGTTGCAGGTAATCGGACAAAGGACCATATCGGCCTGTCTGACGCGTGTTTCCAGCTTCTTGGCACCGCCTTTCATATATCCGTCGTGATATTCGAATACGCCGTTGCTCCCTTCGATGACATCCCGATAGAGGGGGGTCATTTTGGTCAGTCCTCCCACCATCAGAACCCTTTTTCGGCAAAGGTCGTATGAAGGACATGTCTGGTCGCAAAACCCGTTGGAAGGTGGCGCCTGGATAAAATTTTTGAGTTCCCGATGAAGGCGTTCGACGGCCTCTTTCTCTTTGTCCAGGGCATACAAAAGCCGCCGGTTTTCTTTCATAATATCCGCCAGCCGGGCATCTTTTTCTTCCGCCTCTTCCACATAATAGGCCAATTCAAGCCTTAAGCGTCGATTTTCACTCTTGAGTGCCTCAATACCCTTCCAGGATGCATTTCCCGACAGGCGGTCATTCAGCTGGCAGATTTCACGTTCCTGAGTATTTAATCGAAATTGCAGATCCCTTTGGTTTTCCATCAAAAGTGCGTTCTTTTTCTGAAGGGTTTTTCTGGATCGAAGGGCTTCTTTGGCTTTGGCGCTCATTTTGGCGGCCGTTTTTCGGTGAAATGCAAGCTCTCTTTTGAATTGCATGCTCTGCTCAATATTACCGTGCATGGACATGTGTACGTCTCCAAAGATGCGACCTCTCGATTCAGGCCCAAGGTCTGCTCTGACGGCGGCTGCCCAAAAAGTCCCGGAGAATCTTCCCTCATGAAAATCAGCGGCCCAGCGCCCCATAAAGACGCTTTCACTAAGCGCCAAAAGAGGCGCGATTTCATCCCCATACTTCCGACTCAGCAGCCGGTCCGCCTGCTTTGAGACACGATTCTCCTTTTCCGAACAGCCAACCAGGATCTCATGGATTTCAAAGGGGCTTTTTCCTTTGACGGAAACCGCGGCCTTTTTAAGAATTTGTTTCTGCTCTTTGAGCGTGAGGCAGATGCCCACGGTCGGGCATTTAAAAAACTGGTCAATCTCCCAAAACCTGAGTTTGGATGGCCCTTTGTCTTCTGAACACGTTTCAAGTGTGCAGCAGATCCCATGTGATTTCATGGTTCCGGGTGCCAAAATCGCTTTTGCTTCCACAAAATTCACCTCCCTTTGGGTTCATCAATATGCTTCAATGAGGACACGAGTGAGCTTCTTCCGCAGGCGCTCAAGCTGCTTTGATTTAAACGCCTTGCGGCTCTCCTCTAAAACCTCTATGGCTTCTTCAAGGGCTTTCTTGAGTTGTTGCTCCCTGGACCATGGCCCCCCGCTGTGGCTGCGGCTTTCCGCTTCTCGTCCCTTTTCCCCCCGTCCGAGAATGGAAAAGACGCATTCACGATGGGCTTCGATGACTGTATGCAGGTCTTGAATGCGTTGGTCGATCTCTAGCAAGGCATCCATCTTTGGCAATGGTTTTAGGGTTCTATACTTGTTTTGCATGTCTAACTGCAGTCTCAAAAAAAGTCCCCGCCGAAAGGATTCTCCATCAGGGGGGCGCTGCTTTTATCAATAAATACGAGTGCCTTCAGTCGTTTTCGTTTTTGGGCTCCGAGAGGTTCTTCAAATCATGGGTACGTTTGATGAATTCACAGGAGAAGGCTTCCGATTCCGCAATGCATTTCTCCGGTGTCCATTGATTCCGTCGATACTCATCGAAATGTTCCAGCCAGTTCTCGCCAACCCGGGGGCATACCTGTATGAAAGCCATAAAGTCGGTCAGACTGCTCAGGGTTTCGGCACTCAGAGAGTGTTCCATTTTGCAGGCTTCATCATCCGCTGTTTCCGCATCGATTTTGAGGATATCGGTCAGAAACCTGGCAAGAACGCCATGCCTGCGACGCATTTCTTCTCCTATTTTGGCCCCTTCCCGGGTGGGTTCCACATACTCGTATTTTTCATAATGGACCATTCCCCGTTTGCTTAGGGTTTTGAGCATGCTGGTCACCGTGGGCATTTTGACGTTTAAGCGCTTGGCAATGTCTTTGACCCGAACCACCTTTTTTTGCTGGTCCAGATCAAAAATCGCCTCCAGGTAATCCTCCATTGCGGAAGTCAACGGTTTTTCTGCCAGAGTGTTTTGCTGTTTATTGGCCATTTTTTCTATCATCGTTAAGAGTTTCTAAGATTGTTTGAAGCCTTTATCATCATAAGGCGCCAATGTCAAGGCAGTTTTTTAAGCTTTTACAGTTTTTGTTTCAAAGAAGCGCACGACCGTAACCTGCCGCCGGAAAACAGGCTGATTTTTTGGATGCCTTTTTGGTATAGTATCCACGGATTTTAAAAGCGCCGTTTTGCAATTACAATTTGTTTCTCTTGGAGGAGCCAATGACTGACTTACAAAAAAAAGCGCGTTACGAAGCACTGATCGCCTGGCTTAGAAAAGCGTGGTGGGGACTTCCGGAATCAAAACACCTGATGCCCACAATACAGTCTTTCTATACCCCTGAGGAAGCGGATCTTTTGACCGGAATGCCCTTTTCAGGGAGGAGCCTGGAAGAATTGGCTCAAAAGAAAGGAATGGCACCGGAAATCCTGGCGTTGAAACTGGACGCGCTTGCCCGCCGGGGTGCGGTTTGGCGGAGTCAGAAGGGCGAATCGATCCGGTACAGCCTCAATGATTCGTTCTTCGTTCTGCTGCGGGGCCCCTACTGGGCGGCGGAACCGGATGAGGCCACCAGAACCACGGCCCGGCCCCTCAACAAGTATTTCTACGACGGTTTCATGGATCAGTTTAAAGTCGCCCACGTAAAAGGACTAAGGACCATTCCCATTCACAGGACGGTTCAGGATCCCCGCAGAATCCTCCCCTATGAGGATGTGGTGAGATTCGTTGAAACTCAGGACTATTGCACCGTATCCCATTGCCCGTGCCGACAGCGTAAGCGTTTCGATTCCGATGCCAAGGTGTGTGATCATCCTTTGGATGTATGTCTTCATTTCGGCAGGCTCGGCCGCTACATTGTCGATAACGGCCTGGGTCGGGAGATCACCCGTGAGGAGACCAAAGGAATCCTCAGGGAATCGGCGGAATCAGGTCTGGTTCATGCCATCAGCAACTGGCAGGAGGGTGCGGATACCATCTGTAACTGCTGCAAGTGTTGCTGCCTTTTTTTTGAAGCCTATCATGTGCTCAAGCACAATAAGAGCCACGATGTGTCCAACTACCGTGTTCGAACCACCCCCGAAACCTGCAAGGCCTGCGGCTTGTGTGTTGAGCGGTGCCCCATGGAAGCCTTCACCCTGGCCACAAGCGCAAAATCAACCAACAAAAAGGGAATGGTTGCCGAACTTATCCCTGACAAATGCATCGGCTGCGGCGTTTGCGTATACAAATGCCCCACAAAATCCCTCATACTGACACATCGCGAGGAGACCATTGATCCGCCCCTGAATGCGAGGGAATGGATGAACCATTGGTACGCGGACCAAAAACCTGAGGGTTAAGAACCCTCAAATCCTTTCCAGACGACAGGGGACCCTGCGATGATGAGGGGTGGCCGCCAGGGGGTCCCGGTGTGTTGCATCGGTTAAATCGTTCACATTGACCCCGACCGTTTCGCCATCAAAATCCAGGCCGAAACCGTGGGGCATCAAGACCATGCCGGGCCGGGTGAGCGGGCTTATTTGTACTGTCACCTGGGCCTGACCGGCCTGGGTGGTCAATAGCGCTTTGGCGCCATCAGAAAGACCCAGGTTTTCCGCATCATCCCCATGAACGGCCAGACAGCCGACCCTGCGGCCCTTGTTCCAAGTCGGATCCCGCATGAGGGTGTTGGCATTGCTGTCCATGTGCCATCCCGCCATCATTACCAGCGGAAACTCCAGGTCCATGGATAAGGCGTGAATTTCGGATTGGGGCGTCACCTGGTTCAGCCAGTCCAGCAGTTCCGGGGCATGAAAGTCGATCAAACGGTTCTTCACAACATCGAGATTCTTGTGGGACTCCAAAAGCGCCAGCCATATTCCTTGACGGTTTAGACGGACGGCCTCCAAGATTTTTCCGGCCTGATCCGGCCCCAGCGGGTATCCGGCCCGGGCCATGGCTTCCTTAAAGGGGTCCGGGGCCGACCAGAGGAGGCCCCACATAAAGGCCAGGTGGGGCGAGCCCATGACGCTTCCCAGGGTTTCGGCCAGAACAAAAGGCAGTTTCAACAATCCATCGGGATTGGTTTTGATGTACTCCTCCAACTGACGGGCGAAACCCTCCAGATCGCCTTCTGCCGCCTTTTTGAGGGACTGGGGAACAGAAGGCATCACCCCCATGTTTTTGGCCAGGGCCGTCATGATCCAGCCCAATTCCCTGGTATCCGGCGCGGCGGTTACCACCGGCCTGCGAAGCTGTAAGAAGACTTCCGGAAAATTGAAGCTCCAGAAACTGCAGTCCCAGGATTCGTAAGCGGTTCTGCTGGGAAGGACATAATGGGCCAGGGCCGCGGTTTCCGTGAACGCCACATCGACTGCAACCAGTAGATCCAGGTTTCTGAAGGCCTTTTCATAGGCCTTGGTATCCGCATAGGATCTTAATGGATTGGCGCCTGTAACAATGACCGCCCGAATCCGGTCCTGCCGGTCCGAGTCGATTTCCTCCGGCAGAACATTGGGAGGAAAAATTCCAATAATGGCCGGAATATCGGTCGATTTGGTCCGCCAGGTGGCGGGATCATCGGTGTCCGTATGGATTCCCATGGGGCTTAAGGTTCCGGTAAAGACATTCCCGCCGCTGGCACCGATTCGCCCGGAAACGGCCAAAAGGACCTCTTCCAGAAAACTGACCAGGGTGGAATGCCGGTTCATGAGCACCCCCAGATCGGACATGATGGCGGATTTGCGGCTGGTAAAGAGACGGCACACGTCTTTTACCTGACCGACATCAAGGCCGCAAACCGAGAGGGCATCTTTAATGGGGAACCCATCCAATGCGGCGAATACCTTATCCAAGCCGCGGGTATGGTTGCGGATAAAGGCATCGTTCTGCCACCCTTCCTTCAAAATAATGGCGATCATGGATTTCAGCAGCAAGGCGTCGGTGCCGGGGGTCAAGGCCAGGTGGATGTCCGCATAACGGGCCGTTTCAGACGGCCGTGGATCGACAATAATGAGATGGCGGTCCGGATCTTCGCTGATGGCCTTCAGATAACGCCGGGTCTGGGGCATGCCGTGGGAGGACCATCCATTCCATCCCAGCCCCAGAAGCACTTCGGTTCGATGATGATCCGGATGATGAAACAGCGTCTGGTTGCCATAAATCCGGCCCCGAACATAATGCCGTCCGGTCCATTCCTGACCCAGGGCCGTGTACAGGTATTTACTGCCGAGACTGAAAAGAAGTCGCCCTCCAAAGCGGCCGCCCAGTTGACATCCGCCGGAGCCACCGGCCATGAGGGCCAGGGATTCCGGTCCGTATTTTTCCAGAATTGTTTTAAGCTTGTGACTGATTTCCCCCAGCGCCGTTTCCCAAGAGACATGCTCAAAGCCGCCGGATGTCCTTTTCAAAGGGTGTTCCAGCCGTTCTTTATGATGCTGAAAATTGGCAATTTTGAGCCCTTTACGGCAAACATACCCTTGGGACCTTAGATTCTCCTTATCGGGCCGGACTTTGATGATCCGGTTGTCCACGACCTTAACCTCCAGACCGCAACTCTGCAAACAGAGGCCGCAACTTGTCTTTTGAAACTCAACCATTATTTCTTCTCCTTTATGAGGTTCCATCGCTACAAATAACGACTGTTTCAAAGCAAGGGTGTGACAGAACGGGAAAGAAAAGTCATACAAGAATACTACAAATTGCGGAGTGAGGCCACAGGAAAACACGGCGCATTGGACGTGTGATTTCGGAAAAGAGTTGTTTAAAGTGACAAAACATGGCTATTATTGCCACAGTTGGGGTGAATGACAACATGGATTCAAATTTTGTACGGGAGGGGTTGATATGTGGAAATGGGTTTTAGTTACAGCCGTTCTGGTCGGTTTTGGGTGTGCGCAGGATAATGCGATGACTGCGAACAGGGACCGGGTACTGTTTACCGGCACGCCTGCGGCTTCGGGCGCTCCGACGGACAAGAAGATTCTCTTGACGGACCAGGCGCTTCCGGACACGGTTCAGTATCGGGTGCTTGGCGAAATCAAGGTGATTAGGTTGGAAGACCACGGATATGCACCTGTTTACCAGGCCTTGGCCAACAAGGCGCTGGATGTGGGCGCGGACGCTGTGATAAATATCGGCACATGGCGGGAACCGACGACCAAAACCTTCGGGGCGCCCCAGGGGATGGGTACAGCCGTTAAACTTGAAGGTAAGCCTGACCTTTCCGGGATAGAAGGCAGATGGTTGGGACGGGGGTTTGTACAAAGCAGCCAGAAACAGGAGCTCGGAGATAGCGATATTAGCGATTGAATTGAATCGTTATTGCGTTTCTCATTAAAGAAACCATCTTGCTCACTCAGTGGCCCTAAATTCCAGATTTGAAGCAGGTCTAATGGGTCACCGATGGTCGCATGAGGACTGAATCTAAATGAGAGGCAGGTCAAAGCCGTTCAGTTTCTCAAATCGGACCTGTGAATCAAAAATTCCGAATACCAGAAGCTGACTGGTTTGTCGCGCGCGACTGCCAAGCGGGATTTCGATGAAATGGTGAAGCTGGGACTTCTTAAACTCAAAGGGGCCGGCCGATCCCCTCACTATCGACTCACCGTGAACCGGCCCAAAAATGGCTCAAGAGGTTCTCGTCTTTCCAGTGTGGAACTTCCTAACGAGGAGGCTAATCCAATTTTCTAGGCCTCTGTAAATCCTCTCAACCCTCATGATGCCACATGGCTTTCTATTATCTTTAAACCTTTAAGAAAAAGACCCTTTTCAAAACCATCTCTTAGAAAACACTGCCTCTACTTTTCCACTGTGTTTTCCAAAACCTACAGAGCAACGCGCAATCACCGGTTCCGTGGCGATTAGCACAACTGGTTCTGTTTTCGTTAGCATCCAAGTCCCCTGGGGAATCGACAACTCTGCCACGATATTTATGGACAAGATCCGTTATCGCTTTTCGATAAGCCGTGATGGTGCGGATTGTTGCATCCTCATCATCCCTCAAACGGCTGTAGCCTTCTACATCTGCGTTAAAGATGGCGGTTAATCTTCGATTGTACTTCTCAGTGTTAAAGGGAAATCCCAATTATGATGATTGGGTTCATGCAGAAACTCTTTAAAATAGGAAGACGAGCTACAATCCATGCTCTATTTTAAACCTATTCAAATCTTCGAGGTCCCTCTCCAAATTCATTTCACGAGACAGTGTTTCAGCTATTTCAAAGTAGCCTTTGGAATCTATTCCATTCAATTTTTTGTGTTTGCTTTGTGGTTCCAACAACCGCTTTCCCACTTCGAAATATGTTCGAGAAAGATCAGGCCTTGCGCCGAGCCTCTCACCCTCTTCTATGGTCCTGCCCCACCATTTAAGGGCATTTCCTTGCTCGTCGATGAGCCAGTAATAAAGGCCCATCAGTCTTAAGATTTTGGTTCTGTAAGGTGCATATTTTTTAGAATTCCGCACCGCCGCTTTGCCGGCGTTATAGGCGTGCTTTCGGATATGCGCCACATCCGAGGAAGTGACGGAACGGGTTGGGTGATTTAGTTGCTCAACAGCAACGAAGAAACGTGCTGTCATATAGGGGGCCAACATAACGGGCATGATCCGTAACGTGTGTTTTTCATAGATTTCCGATGCTAGAGATATCGAGTCACGCGCTCCTTCCACATCTCCCGCCCGATGTTGTGCTTCCACTTTAAAACCCATGAACATTATTTCTTGAAGTTCGGTACCTTTCTCTCGAGAGTACGAAATCCCTTGTTCGGCCCCCGACATCCCCTCATGGGCACTTCGCGCCTTGATTAGAAAATCTGCTTTTAGTACTTGAGCATTAATATTGGCCAGAGGATAGTCATAGGTCTCTCCGATTTCGTACAATTTATCTACCACCTTCAAGAGATGTCCGAACTCCCCTTGTTCCCCTTTCACAAGGGCATAAAAATACAGGTACATTGATGTGTGCCAAAAATCACCAATTCTCAATGAAGAATTCAATAGATCCACATTCAGTCTCTTGATTTTTCCCCAAGTGCCCTGACAATGATAAGCCATAGTGCTGAAGCAAACATAATGCATCCGGTCCCCAATATTTTCTGCAACTATATATTGTTTTGAAACTTCCAACAGCCTGTTGCTCAGCTTAAAGGACAACCCACTAAGGGTAAGGACACTGGCCACTGCGGCACAGTTACCAGATACTTTGGGGGTTTTGGATAAATCGAATTTCGTCATGTATTTCAAGATGGCCATCGCAACCTGGAACTGCCTGATATGGTCCAGAAATGCGAGCGCAATTCCCACATTTGAACGCAACTCAATTATTTCCAAGTCCCGGTCCCCCGGTGTCTTCTTTGAATTAGGGAACTTCAAGTAAATCATTTTAATCAATAAGAGCAGATGCCACGCAAGCTTCAGCGTCCCCAAAAAACCTCTTTTGGGCAACGGTGTCCCCCACCGTGCCAACACGGAGTCAAAATACGTTACTGACTCCTGCCATTGCGCCTTGTTGTAAAGCGCTATACCAATATTTTTTTCGAAATTGGTGAGTTTTTCTGGATCAGCATCATCGCCATATTTAGCAAGATAGAGCTTCAGCGCTTCCTGAAAGTATTGCAGGGCTTCGCCCGAAGCAGAAGACCGTAGTGCTTCGTCCCCAGCCTTAACCATGTATTCCTCGGCCTTCTCCTGGTCGTCGGCTTTGCTGTAGTGAAATGCCAACATCCCGTAAAATTCGTGAAGGCGCTCCTGGAAAATCTTCTCAATGGATTGGGCTACCTTTCCATGAAGCGCTTTGCGCTGCTGTATGAGCGTGGATTCGTAGGTGGCCTCTTGGGCCAGGGCGTGTTTGAACAGGTACTCCAGTTCTTCCATCCTCATGCGGTCTCGGATAAATTGAGCGTCCTTGAGATATGCAAGCCGATCGTCAATGCTTTCGATGGAAGTGGCTACTTCTTTCAATATCCTGTCAAAAAAGCTCCTTCCTATTACCGATGCGACCTTAATGAGGTCTCGCGTTTGTTCTTCTAATCGGTCTATTCTGGCCGTGAGAACATCGTTGATGGTTGATGGGATCACCACATGATCAATCTTCTCGGTGACCTCAAAGGCTCCATTTTTTCGTACGATTGCTCCTTCATCGATAAGCGAACGTGCAATCTCCTCCATGAAGAACGGATTACCGCCGGCCCTGTCTACAATCCGGTGCTTCACCGTGTATGGAAGCCCCTTGATCTGCAACATGTTATTTACCAGGGTCTCGCTCGTTTGCTTGTTTAACGGCCTTATGCCAATCTCAGCAAAATCGGCCTTGGGAAGCCATTCGGTTAAGTTTTCGACTTTTCTGTCATCCCCCTGCCAGTATCCGGGACGAAAGACATTGATGAATACAAGGCGGGAAGTCTGGGTCAAACGAAAGAGCGATTCAAGAAGCTCCAGCGAGGTCGTGTCAGCCCAATGAAGGTCTTCCATAACAATCACTAAGGGAATACGTTCCGAAGACCTGATCAGGAGCTCCCGCACATTCTTCGAGATTAGTTTTTCCAGGGCCTCACCTTCTATGTCCTCAACCCTTTGGGAATGTTTACCCGAGAGCTTCATCCCCATAAGAGTCGCCACAAAGGGAAATATTTCGTCTGCTTCATCCCCACATACGCGGCGGATGTTGGTTTCCAGCTTTCTAGAGGCCTCAGCCTGTGTATTGTCCTCCTTTATCCTGGCCCATTGCTTGAAAAGATCGATGATTGGGTGGAAGCTCAGATTCTTCCCGATAGAGATTGAACGGCCTTCCAGGATGCTGACTCTGCTAATCACGTCCCGCTGCCTTAGTTCTGCCAACAGTCTGGATTTGCCTACTCCCGGTTCTCCAAAGACGTTGACCACGGAGCCCTGGCCGTTGACGGCCTTCAGTATATGGAGTTCCAGTTTTGCAAGCTCCTGATCACGGCCAACCATTTCCGAAGAGACCTGCACACCCCGGCTGATGCGAGCAGTTGCAGCCTTTTTTGAAAGTACTTTGTAGATCGGGATATGTTCAGATTTGCCTTTTACTTTTACCGGTTTCAAGGGTTGGAAAGTGAAGTGAGCCTGAGATGCCCTGTAAGTATCCAGCCCGACCAGAATATCCCCCGCCTCGGCAAGCCCAGTTAACCTTGCAGCTACATTAATGGCCTCACCAGTGACACCGTGAGTTCCCTTTTCCAGATTGACATCCGCTGTAACAACGAGACCCGTATTTATTCCGCTGTGCATCGACAGAGCATGACCTACCTTGTTCTCATAACGAGGGTTCAATGCCTCAACCAACGTGTGAATCTCCCGTGCAGCCTCAATGGCCCTTATGGGGTCGTCCTCGTGAGCGCTGGGTACACCAAATAGTGCCAGAGCTCCGTCGCCCGCGAACTTCTCTATGAACCCATCGTATTTGCTGACGACTGCTTTTACCCCATCAAATATTCGGCCCATGATCTCCTTGACTTCTTCAGGGTCGAGCTGTTCAGTCATAGCCGTATAACCGGTTAGATCGGAGAAAAGCGCCGTGACACGTTTTCGTTCTGCATCAGGAATAGGGCTGAACCCAGAAGTTTGCTCCCCGGTATTCAGCCGTTGTCCGCACTTGAGACAGAAGTTGGCTGTCTCAGGAAGCTCAGTTTGGCATTTTGGACATATCATTCTTGTCTTTTCCTGTATTTATTTGCTTCCAACAGAGAGTAAAATATACCGCTT
>JANQDY010000205.1 GCA_028278625.1 Thermodesulfobacteriota bacterium | reverse complement strand
CGCTGCCATATGGGACCCGGAAACAGGGAAGCTCATCAGACGTTTTAAGGGGCATAATGAATGGGTCAATTCCGCGCTCTTTTCAGCGGATGACAGATTCGTATTGACAGCAAGCCGTGATAATACCGCTGCCATATGGGACCGGGAAACAGGGAAGCTCGTCCGACGATTCAAAGGACATGATTCAAGGGTCAATTCCGCCCTCTTCTCAGCGGATGACAAATTCATATTGACCGCAAGTTGGGATAATACCGCTGCCATATGGGACCCGGAAACAGGGAAGCTCATCAGACGTTTTAAAGGGCATGATGAATGGGTCAATTCCGCGGTCTTCTCAGCGGATGACAGATTCGTATTGACAGCAAGCCGTGATAATACCGCTGCCATATGGGACCGGGAATCAGGGAAGCTCGTCCGACGATTTAAAGGACATGATTCAAGGGTCAATTCCGCGGTCTTCTCAACGGATGACAGATTCGTATTGACAGCAAGCCGTGATAATACCGCTGCCATATGGGACCGGGATACGGGCCTTTGTCTCATGACATTTGCCACCTTTTCCGATGGCTGGCTTTTTCTGGATGGAGAACATAGGTACAAGTCCGGTGGAAACGGCTTGTCGCGGCTGACCTATTTCGACCCCCGTGAAAAAAGCCTTTTCCCCACCCTGTGGGAAGGGGAAGACCTTCCGCAACTGGCCCTTAACGCCGGATAAAAGGGGGAATACGAACACGTTTTCAGAAGGAAAAGGCAGCAGTTGCCGCGTTTTCCTTAATTCGATGATCTCTTTTTAATTCAGGATGTTGTCGAGATTCATGAGCTGTGTTTCACCGCTGTTGTCATCCACGCCATCATTGTCGTTGATGATCATGACACCAGTGTCGATTCTGTAGATTCGCTTGATTGCCGCCTTCATCCCACCCTGGTTGTCCTGTTCCGAGACCATGGGCGGAGGAACCCTCAATTTCATGAGCAAAATCAGGTGCAATCGACTTTACTCATAAGAAAAATCGTGTTATGTCTATTTTGCGGACAAATCGGACCGGCCAAACCCTTGCATATTTTTTGGACCCTAAAACTCGGCAACCGGGTTGTTCGTTCGGATTAAAACTTCTTTTAGAGCATTTTCCATGAATGAGATCCGACGGCGTTATTTGAAAAAGCCTGTTCAAGAAGATTTGAAAAACCGCATGGTCTTTATCGGCGGACCAAGACAAGTGGGAAAAACCACTTTGGCGCTTCTGTTTCTTTCACCCCCCAGCGTTAAGCATCCGGCTTACCTGAACTGGGATGACGTAAAGGTCCATTCATCCCTCATGAAAGGGGAACTGCCGGCCGGCCAGCCTTTGCTCATTCTTGACGAGATTCACAAATATGCGAGATGGCGGAATCTCGTCAAAGGATTCTACGACACGAGAAAAGGCGAAACAGCTCTCATTATTACCGGCTCCGCGAGACTTGATCACTATCGGAAAGGCGGAGATTCTCTCCATGGACGTTATCACTACTATCGCCTTCATCCCTTTTCATTGAGAGAGCTGAATGAAACCCCCTCTGCTTCGGATTTGGCGCTTCTGCTCAAGTTTGGGGGGTTTCCTGAACCCCTTTTCAGAGGGGAGGAAAAATTCAGAAGAAGATGGCAGAGAGAAAGGACACATCGCGTCATCTACGATGACATCAGGGATCTGGAACGGGTTAAAGAGATCAGCCTCTTTGAATTGCTTGCAGAGGAACTCCCTCGGCGGGTCGGTTCGCCCCTCTCCATCAAAAACATTCGTGAAATGCTTGACGTGGCCCATGAGACTGTTGACAGATGGGTACGGGTGTTTGAGAGGATGTATTTTTGTTTTCGCATTCCCCCCTTGGGGGCTCCAAGGATAAGGGCTGTGAAAAAGGAACAAAAACTCTACCTTTGGGACTGGTCCGCTATCGGGGATCCCGGTGCACGGTTTGAAAACCTCGTTGCCTGCCAGCTTCTCAAGTACTGTCATTTTTTGGAGGATGCCGAGGGACACGGCATGGAGTTGCGATTCCTTCGGGACACCGACAAAAGGGAAGTCGATTTCGTTGTTTTAAGAGATGGCCATCCTCTCTTTGCCGTGGAGTGCAAGACCGGCGAGAAGGATATCAGCCCCGCCTTGTACTACTTTGTGAAGCGGGTCAACATTCCCGCAGTCTACCAGGTGCACACCGGCAATCGAGACTACGATAAGAAGGGGATTCGCGTGTTGCCTTTCATTACCTTTTGCAGTGAACTCCTCATGCCGTAAAAAGGACCCGGCTGGCGTAATCCTGCTTGAAAAGCCCGCTCCGCAAATCTTGTGGCTTTCCGCTGGCGCAAGAAAACAACCACGTTTTTTGTATCTCGGCTATTTCACGGGCCTCTAAGCCGTTTTTTCAAGCCGGCAGGGAACAAACCGGTGAAGCGGCGTGCCAAGGGGATCTCTATGGGTGTTCTTGGTCAACCGATTGACGTTGATCCCGTAAACCCCGCCGTCATAAATAAGCCCGAACCCGTGGGGAATCAGGACCGTCCCCTTTCTTACTTGTTTGGAAACCTGCAATTCTCCCACCGCTTTCCCGGCTTCGGTCACCACCTGTACCGAATCCCCGTCACGCAGATGTAACGACGCCGCATCGTCCGGGTGAACCGCCACGGTGCACGCCCGTTTGCCGCGATTCCATTCAGGGTTCCGCATGAGGGTATTGGCATTATAGTCCATATGCCTTCCCGCGTTTAAAATCATTGGGAATTGGTCGGGTAACTTGAGCCCTTCCCTTTCGCCGGCAGAATCAAGCCGCCTGGCTTCATCCGCCAGTTCGGGAATAAACACCTCGATCTTCCCGGATGGGGTTTTGACGGCATGAAAATTGTCTCCCGGTTCCACTTCCCCCACCCAAACCCCCTGAGGATTTTTCATAAGGGCTTGAAATATGCGGTCCCCCTGGTCCATGCCCGGACCAAAGCCGGCTCTGACGGCATTTTTTCGAAGGGTCTCCGGCGCGGTCATGAGCAGCCCCCATAGGGCCGGCAGGGCCGCGCTGTTCCAAACACGGCCCAAGGTTTTGGCCAGTATGAACGGCATGCTTCTCATGGCCCGGGGTTCCGATGCGGCCCAACTCATCAGTTGTGCTCCGAATGCCAGGCGGTCCCCTTGGGCAGCCGCATGAACCGCTTCCGGGATTTCCGGAATCAGACCCAGCTGATCCGCCAGCAGGGTGAAAATCTGAGCCGCTTCGAGACATTGTCCTCTCGGTTCCACAACCGGTCCCCGCATCTGAAAATAGACTTTGGGGAAAGTCCATGGGAAAAATGTGCCGTCCCAGGATTCATAAAAGGTGCGGCAAGGAAGGATGTAATGGGCCAAGCGGGCCGTTTCACTTAATACGATATCATTGACCACCAGAAGGTCCAGTTTCTTGAAAGCGGATTCAAAGGCGCTTGTATCGGCATAGGATCGAAGGGGGTTGCAGGCGCTCACCAGCACCGCCCGCAGTCTTTCCGGATGATCGCTTTCAATCTCTTCAGGCATGACGTTGGGAGGGAATGAACCGCCGGCCACAGGCGGCATGTTCGTTCTCACCGTGCGCCAGACTTTGGGATTTCGCTCATCTGCGTGAAAACCCATGGGCATGACCATACCGGGAATCACGTTGCCACCGCGTACGCAGAAAATGCCGCAGACAGCCCCCAGAATATTCAGGAAATAGGAATTGAGGGTGCTGTTTCGCCCCATGTAAATACCCAAGTCCGGATGCATACACCACCGTCGGGTGGTCATAAGCCGACAGACCTCCCGCACCCGATCATAATCCAGCTCACACAAGCGGAGCGCCGCTTTGATGTCAAACCCTTTAAACCATGGGGCCACCTGGTCCCAACCTTCCACGTGATTTTCAAGATATTGCTTGTTTTCCCACCCTTCCTCTAGAATGAGCGCAATCATGGCCTTTGCGAGAAGTGCGTCCGTTCCCGGCCGAACCGCCAGGTGAATGTCTGAAATGGCGGCGGTCTCGCTTCTTCTGGGATCCACAACCACCAGCATACGCCCGGGATCCTTGCTGAATCCTTTGAGTACCTTTCGCGCCTGGGGCATCTGGTGGCTCATCATGCCGTTCCATCCCCACCCTACCAGCATCTCAGACGCATGTTCATCCGGCACGGCAAAATTGTATTGTTTTCCCATCATTCTGCCGAAAACCCACCATGAACCGCTGAATTCCTGCCCCGCCGACGAATAATAGTATTGAGAGCCCATCTGACGCAGGAGGTTGAGGGCGAAAGCGGCTTCGAAGTGGCCCCCCTGGGCCCCGCCACCCATATAAGCCAGGCATCGCGGCCCGTGTTTTTCCACCAACGCGCCGATCTTATCCGAGATTTCCGACACGGCATCGGCCCAGGTGATTGGTTCGAAGCCGTTGCCGACCCGCTTGAGGGGTTCCGTCAACCGGTCTGCCGGATACTGATGGTAAATCACATTGAGTCCCTTGCGACAAACATATCCCTGGCTACGGGGATTGTCCCGATCCGGCCTCACTTTCGTGATACGGTTTTCCAGAACGCGAAGCTCCAGCCCACAATTCTGGGCACACAGTACACAACCGGTCTTTCGCCATTCACTCATGATTCTCTCCTTTTGTTTGTTGTAACTCAGTCAATGGTTATGAGAGTCTCCAATAAATCCTCGGCCGGCGGAAAATCCGAAGGATCAGCGGACAAGTACCGGAACCGGATTCTGCCCTCGCGATTGATAATAAAAGCCCCGGCCAGTTGCTTCACATCCCCTTTGGGCATTCCCGCAGAGTTGCCCCCAAGGATCGCTGAAATGCCTTTTAGCGTCAGTGATGGAGAAAGAAACCCCAGGTTTCCCATTCGTTTTAGTCCGTAGGCCTCATATAGCTTCCGGTCCGGGTCACAGATCATTTCGAACGGGAGTTTGAAATGATCGAGAAACTCTTTTGATTCTTCGGGAGGAGCCATTCCCACCAGCACGAGCCGGGCCCCGGCCTTTACAAAATCGGCCGCCCTGTCACGCAACTGCGCCACCTGTTTGCGCGCGAAAGGTCAGCCGAAATGTCGAATAAAGACCAACACCAAAACCTGTTTCTCCCAGAATTCGCTGAGCCTTTTTTTGCTCCCGTTTGAAAGGATCACTTTCCGATCAGGGGCTTTTCTGGTATGGTTGGACATAAGACATATTCCTTTTCTGTTTATTTTTTGGGGTGGCTCAAGGGCCTTTTATCGCTCCGAGCTGTTTCTAATATGGATGATGGTTTGTAAGGCCCATTGAAAGGTTTTTATTAGAATCGATTTTCACAAAAAGCGCAAATCTTTTGCGGCGTTTTTTAAAACACAAATTCAGGGAGATCACAACCATGTCAGATGCAACCGAAAAAAACCTGGCCTACGCATTTGCGGCGGAGAGCAAGGCGGCCGTTCGAAATGAGGCCTTTGCAAAAAAGGCGGAAGCCGAAGGGTACACCCAGATCGCTCGACTGTTTCGGGCCATTTCCGTTGCGGAATCCGTTCATGCGCGTCGCTATCTGCAGTTCATGCGCGGCAAAATCGGAACAACCGAGGAAAACCTGGAAACCGCTTTCAATAATGAAATAGACGCCAACGTCAATGAATATCCAAAGCTCATCAAGGAAGCCATGGACGAGGGGAAGGAATCCGTTGCCAAGGCTTTTTCAAGGTCCCGGGATGTGGAAAGCGGTCACGCGGAACTCTATAAGAAGGCCATGAACGACATGCTCGCCGACCGTGAAACAGACTACTATGTCTGCCAGGTGTGCGGGTTTGTGGCTGAAGACGGTCCCAAAGACAACTGTCCCGTCTGTGGCGCGGTAAAGGAAAAATTCAAGTTGGTGAAGTAACGTATCCCAGAAGGGGGAGCAGGTCCTTCCACTGGCGGGCAGTTCCAGTTCCCTTGGCCCCCTTTGATGAATCCCGATGCACGGCGGATGAATCCCCATGAAGGCAAAAGAAACGATCTTAGTTGTCGATGACAGCAAGGAAAATATTGACACCCTGACGGAATTGCTCTTTCAGTTTGACGTTGTTGCCGAAACCGATGGCGGAAAAGCCCTGGAAAAGCTTTTCCGAAAACCCGTGGACCTGATTCTGCTGGACATCACCATGCCGGGAATGGATGGCTTTCAGGTCTGCAAAAGGATCAAAGGGACATCCGGTCTGAAACACATTCCGGTCATTTTTCTGACGGGCCGAACGGCAACCGCCGATATCGTTCACGGTTTTGAAGTGGGAGGTGTCGATTACATTACCAAACCGTTCAAATCACCTGAACTGCTGGCGCGAATCAAAACACACATAGAGCTGAAGAAGGCCCGGGAAGAAATAAAATCCCTGCGCGGGATTATCCCCATATGCGCTTCCTGCAAGAAAATTCGCGATGACAAAGGCTATTGGAATCAGCTTGAATCTTACATCCGCAAACATTCGGATGCGGATTTCACCCACAGCCTATGCCCGGATTGCATGCGTAAGCTCTATCCGGAGGAAAGCTCTCCCGCTCATGAGGACTGATCCCCGGATCCATGAATGCCGGCAAACAGGGAAATTCTACTTATCCGGCAATGCCTGTGCCACCTTTTTACCCAACGCCACACAGGCCGAAAGGGCCTCTTCATCCGGCCTGTATTGAATTCTCACTCCAGGATCGATGACATCAAATTTCATCTCTTCCAAAGCCTTGGCAATGAGCTTCACCGACTCACCGCTCCAGCCATATGACCCGAAAGGTGCCGAGATTTTGTTTTGCGGCTTCAACCCTTTCATGTAGGTCAGAAAATCGGCGACCGTTGGAAAAATACCGTTGTTTAAGGTGGGAGAGCCGACCAGGATCGCGCCTGCATCAAGAACCTCCGTAATGATGTCGCTGCGGTGACATTTCCGAAGGTGCATCGGTTTAGCATTTACGCCTTCGTTGATAAGGGAATGGGCCATGGCTTCAGCCATCCGCTCGGTGCTGTGCCACATGGTGTCGTAAATCACAAGGGCCTTCCGGGTCGGTTCCATTTTGCTCCACGCGACATACGTATGGATAATCTTCATGGGGTCCTTGCGCCATATGATGCCGTGATCGGGGCAGATGGTCTTTATTTCCAGACCCATCTCCGTCACTTTCTCCACCAGTTTCAAAATGAGAGGTGCATAAGGCATTAGAATATTGGCAAAATATTTCTTGGCATGGGGGAAAATATCATCACCGATCTCATCGTCGAATCTTTCCGCCCCGGCATAGTGCTGTCCAAAGGCGTCGCTCGAAAAAAGGAGTTTGTCCTCGTTTACGTAGGTAAACATGCTGTCCGGCCAGTGGAGCATTCGGGTTTCCATGAAGGTAAGGCTTCTTTTACCCAGAGAAAGGGTCTCGCCATTTTCAACGGACCTGTAATTCCATTTTTGAGGGTAATGTTTGGATAGATTCTTCTCCCCCATCTTGGAGCAGAAAAGCGGCTTATCTTCTCCGATTTTGTGCATTACCCGGGGAAGGCCGCTGGAATGATCCATTTCCGTATGGTTACTGATCATATAGTCGATCTTCTTGGGATCAACGATCGTACTGATATTGGCAAGAAGCTGATCCGCAAAGGGCGCCTTGACCGTATCAATGAGGGTGATTTTTTCGTCGATGACCAGATAGGCGTTATAGGTGGTACCTTCGTAGGTGGAATAACCGTGAAAATCCCTGATATTCCAATCCGTAACGCCAACCGAATAAATCCCGTCCGCCAGTTTCATTGGTTCCATTTGTTTGCTCCTTGTCTAGAATTCCCTTTTTCAGGCCCCTACCCTGTCATGCATCCGCCGCAGAGCATCCTGCCATCATGTTCCCTGAGTTTGGTCCCCATGGTTGGTTCCCCACATTGATCGCATGGTTTTGAAGGTTCAACCTTGGCTTTGGCCGGCAGCGCCTCATGGATTTTTCGCACATCAAAAAGCGTTCCTTCATCTTTTTCCATGACTTCAAGGCTCCGGTTGAGATGGAGTTCTTGAAAACGCTTTCTTTCAGCCTCCGTGGCATCACCTTTTCTGATTTTCGCCATCAATTGCCGGTGTTCCGGATCGATTTCAAAAGCACCGGCTTTCAAAGCCACCCGAATCCCATCACCGGTCTTCCGGCTGATCAATGTCAGCACGTGTTTGCCGTGATCCTTAAAGATAAGATTTCCTTTTCCAAAAGTACACCCCGTGAGCACCTGTACGGCGTCCGCGCCGCAGGCATCGGTTTCAATAATGGCCACGATTTCCTCGTCATCGGCGCGGTTTTCCGCGAGCCAATCCATCGCCCTTTTACTGGATCGATAGCCAATGGCCAATCCAGGGCAGACATGTCCGTGAAAATCGGCACACTTCCTGAAGTCTTCCGCTTGAAATGGGTCTTTTTGTGCCATAGAACATCCTTTCATTCCGTTGCAATGATGAAATATCTCACCGTATGTGAAGTTTTTTATATCTTTCCTTATTTCCTGTCAATAGATCCGTTAGCGTATCCCTCATGAAACTCTCTTTCCGCCGCGGTGACGTTGAAGCGCATTTGCGGGTAACGATCACATCTACGATTTTTCCAATTCCGCCCTGATGGCCGCGCCCAGCTTCTCAAGGACATACGGTTTTCTGATATATCTGCCGGCGCCCAGAATCTGGACGGCCCTCACCTCTTCCATCAGGGCACAACCGCTTGCAATGACGGCTTTTTGTCCGGGATTGATCTTGATGATCTCCTCATAGGTTCTAAGGCCGTTCATACCGGCGGGCATAACCATGTCCAGCAGGATAAGATCAAAGGTATCCCTCTTCACATATTCAACGGCCGCCTCCCCACTGACTGCCGTAGCAGCCTTATAATTCAGTTCCGTCAGGAGCCGAAACGCGATATCTCTCTGCTGTTCCTCATCGTCAACCACCAGAATCCTTTGGCCGAACCCCTCAAATTCCTGGAAACAAACCGCGTTCCTTTGGGCATTCATAGGGACCCTTTCGGCTGGGAAATAGAGTTCAAAGACGGTACCGTTTTCACCGCTTTTCACATCCTTGTATCCATGATGTTCCTTAAGGATGTTCCAAACCACCGTAAGCCCAAGTCCACCGGCGTTTCGCCCCATTCTCTTTTTGGTGTAAAAGGGCTCAAAAATCCTGTCCAGGTCTTCAGCAGGGATGTGAGGGCCATTATCTGAAACGCTGAGGAGCGTGTATTCCCCGCCGCGAACCTGTTCGTACCCGTTGAGCGGTTTGTCCAGATAGCAGTTTCTTGTGGTGAGAATCACCTTTCCGAACGCACCGTTGATGGATTCCGATGCGTGAAGGACAAGGTTCATGATGGCCTTGGTAAGGTGGATTTTCGAGCAGTTCAAATTGAGAAGATCGGGATCCAGCGCCTTTTCATAAGTTATGGAAGGATACTTATGCTGGATCTCCAGCTGTTCCTCGGACGCGAGATATTCCTCGATGATCAGATTCAGATTGGAGATCTCCTTGTTGATGCCGGTGCCCCTTGAAATGGCAAGAAGGTCTTCTACCACTTCCGCTGCCTTTAAACCGGCCGCCTGAATGCTTTCGACCGGTTTCGCAAGGGGACTCCCTTCCGGAAGATGGAGCAGAACCAATTCCGGATAACTGATAATCCCCGACAGAATTCGGTTCAAATCGTTGGCGACGCCGCCGGCCAGGAGGCCCACCATCTCCATTTTCTGTGCTTTCTGCAACTGGCTCTCCAGCTCCTTGTTCTTCTCTTCAGTGATGCGTATGTCCGTAAAGTCCCTGACAATGATCAGTTTCCCCAATTCGATGCCCTTTTCCCAAATGCTGGATTGGGAAACCGAAAGATAACGGGGCTCATCTTTCCGGATGATTTTGATTTCCCGGTTTTCGTAGGTATCCCTCGAACGGTGATCAGCCATCAACTCCGTGATGTTCAGGTGCTTCAATTCAGAGTCGGCCACATAAAACATCCTTTTTGCCGATTCATTCATGACAGTGATTTGACCATCGGGATCGATGACGATAATGCCGTCCAAAATATTCTCAAATAGACTCGTGGCTGCTTTTTCGACGCCAACGGACAAGAAATTGTATTTGATGACAGCCAGAAATGCGCAGATGCTAATGGCACCGCAGCCTGAAGATCCGAGGCGAATGAAATCGTGAACCTTCATTACGGTGGGTAAAAACACATCGCAGACCAGGCCAATGGACAATGAGATGGTAACGCCCAAAAGCAGCAGCCTCAGCTGTCGTCTTTGATTTTCATCATCCGTTTTAAGGGCCCTTTTGAGTGTAAGGGAATAGGCATAAAGGGTCGAAGGTGTCACCAGAAGCAGGATGATCGGCACAAAGAGGATTCCCGGAACGACCATTTCGCCCCAATAGGTTCTTTGATGTCCCCCGATGGTTAGATCCGTTACAAGTGACAAGCAGACCGCTATAATGCAGCCTGCCAACATGATCTTATAAAAAAGGTCCTTCTCTCTCTCAAGAAAGGCATAGGTAAAATTGAGAAACAGGAACCCGCTCGGAATCCAGAAAATACAGGCAATTCTGAAAAGCGGTACCTTCCAGCCGGGGGGGATTGGCATCCACGCGATAAAATCACAGAAAACCCATCCGAGAAGGCTCGCCAGGAATATGAGGCAGGTCCTGTTCACGGCGGTATGACGCTTTTGCGCATAAATATAGGACCATGCAAAAAGTCCGATAAAAACTGAGAAAAGCGGGAGAAACAGAAAAAAATTCATCCCCACCAATCACCTCCCTTGCCGGTTCCGGTTAAGAGAGAATGCTCCATTTCCCCTGAACCCGCAACCCATTCGCGATACGCAAATCACTATTAACCCTTAAATGAACACCAATAGTATAATTCATTTTCCATATGTATTAAAGATATTTTTCTTTATAAAATAGCGACTTTTTAAAAAGGCAACCAACGGATTGGCAATGGGCTTTCTTCATTTCACGACGTCATTATTCATTCCATGCCCTTTTTTTTGAATTCTATCGCAATACCTTTGAAAACCTTCACTTGCCGTTTTATTATTTGCGCCATGGGGGACGCCTTCAAAGAAAGCCTGATTTGATACGGAAGTCATCAACAACGTCCCAGGGCAATCTTGTAAACAAGTGTTTCACAGGTAAGGAGCAAAATCATGGATAATAGGATGATATCAAGACGTTCTTTTATCGGCATCACTGCAATGACCGCTGCAACTCTGGCCATGGACTGGCGCAGGATCACGGCCCTTGCCTCAACTCTGGGGCCCAAAACGGGTTACCCGGTGGTGATCGTGGGTGCCGGCCTCGGAGGTCTCTGCTGTGCCGCATATCTGGCGAAAGCGGGGTTTCCCGTGACAGTCCTCGAACAGCATGATGTGCCCGGCGGATATGCGACAAGCTTTGATCGCGCGGGGGGTAAATTCTCCTTCGAGGTCTCCTTGCACGGTACTTCCATTCACGATAACGATTCTTCCAGGTGTCTTGACGATCTGGGTGTTTTGAAGCAGCTCAAGCTGGTGCTGTTGCCGGAAGTCTATCGCCTAAAGATGCCCACGCTGGACATTTCCGTTCCCCAGCAGAACCCGCGGGCCTATGTGGACCTTCTCTCCAAGCACTTCCCCCATGAACAAGAGGGGATCCAGTCATTCGTAGGGGAAATGATCGGCGTTTCGGAAGAGGTGGATCGGCTGAGCAGGAAAAAGGGTAAGTTCATTAAGATTCTCTTTCCCTTTCAATACCCGAAAATGTGGGATATCAGAAACAAGACCCTTGAAGAAATGCTGAAGGAACACATTAAGGATCCGGAACTCAGGCATGTTCTTTCAGCACTCTGGGGGTACTATGGGCTTCCTCCTTCAAGACTCTCCGCCTTCTACTATGCCAATGCCACCGGCGGATACCTGAGAAACGGTTCCTATTACATCAAAGCACGTTCCCAAGCCCTGAGTAATGCCCTTGCCGAAGCAATCGTGGGCAAAGGCGGCACAGTGCATTATGAAACTGCCGCTCACAAAATAATCGTGAAGGAGGGTGCTGCTGCGGGTGTGCGCACCAGTGAAGGAAGGGTTTTTCCCGCAAAAGCGGTTGTCAGCAATGCAAGTGCTCTCACAACGATCCGGGAAATGCTGCCAGCAAATGCTGTTCCCGCCGATTATCTGCGGAAACTTGAGGGTTACAAACCGAGTATCTCCTCATTTATCGTGTGGCTGGGCCTAAACGAAAATTTGCGTGGCAAAATCAAGGGTGCGGGCATCCATGTCAGTTCGGGCCAGGGGCCTGAACAGGACTATGAAGCATGCATGGGCGGCGCCATTCATAAGGGATCTTTCAGTGTCAGCATCTACGACAATGTTTTCGAAGGATACTCGGCTCCGGGCACCTCTACGCTCATGTTGCTCTTTCTTTGCGGATATGAACCGTGGCGGAAATTCGAAGAGGACTACCGCGAAGGACAAAAAGAAGCGTACCGGCGGGAAAAAAAGCGATGGGAACAGATTCTCATCAGGAGAGCCGAAAAAGAAGTCATCCCTGGCCTTTCCGCCATGATTCAAGTAAGAGATTCAGCCACGCCGCTTACCAACTGGCGCTATACACGAAATCCGGAAGGTGCCATATACGGTTTTGAGCAATCCCTCAACAATGCCTTCATGAACCGCGTGGGTACCAGAACACCGGTTAAAGGGCTCTATCTGGCCAGCGCATGGGGGAATCCCGGCGGCGGTTATGGCGGGGTTTTGAGGAGCGGGCAATCGGCATTTACAGAGATCCTTGAGGACTGGCGTTGAGAAACCCCGCATCTTTCTTCCCTTTCGTTATGGATGATTCCGGTATATACTGACGCCGGTTTAAATTTGGTGGCGTAAAAAAGCTCGGATTCGAGAATCCGTTCATTTGTGTCTTGACGGGGTTTTTCAAAAAAACCCGTTTCTGGAGGCGTCTCTTGTTTCATCATACGCCAACTTACCGCATGGCCCTTGACGGAAAGCGCTTCTTCAGGTCTCTTCTGATTACCGCACTTTTCAACACGGTCATTGCGCTTTTCCTAACGCACCTGGGCTATGGTGGAACATTCCTGGTGAACTTGGTCTTTTCCCAGTCCATCGGTCTTTCCATCTGCACTTTCATTCTGGGGGCCCATCTGCTATTCAAGAATCTGACGGCGCTCAAGCATTTTTTTCTGATTCTGGTCTCCATGATCCTGGGGGCCGGTTTTGGCTCCCTGGTGGCTTTTTTTCTGGCGGGCCTGCCCCTTCAGGAAATGTTTCAGGGAAAACCGACCCTGCTATTGCAAACTCTGGGCATCGGGATTCTGTTTGGCTCCATCATCACCTATTTCTTTTTCTCCCAGGAGAGAATCTCCCAGGCCCGGGAAAAAATTCAGGAAGAGCGGATCAGACGGCTGGATTTGGAAAAGCGGACCCTTGAAACCCACCTCAGAATGCTTCAGGCCCAGGTGGAACCCCACTTCCTTTTTAACACCCTGTCAACCGTTCTGGCACTGATGGAGGCGGACCGGAAAAAGGCGTCACAAATGCTGAACGACCTGATCCGATTCCTGAGAGCATCCCTTTCCAAGAGCAGGGGAGAGAGGACCACCATCGGAGAAGAAATGAAAATGGTCCGGGCCTATTTGAAAATCCATCAGATTCGAATGGGAGAGCGGTTGAGATATGAAATGAGTGTGGCCCATGGGGTGGAAAATGAAACGATTCCCCCGATGCTGATCCAACCCCTGGTGGAGAACGCCATCAAACACGGACTGGAGCCTTCTCTGGCAGGGGGGATAATCACCATTACTGTTCGGAAAGACCACCATCTTATCACGATTACGGTGGCTGATACGGGCCGGGGTTTTGATGAAAAGGGTAATGGGGGATTCGGCCTTCAAAGCGTCCGGGAGCGTCTCAATACCCTCTATGGGAGTGGAGGACGTCTGATTTTGGCGGAGAACCGCCCTTTTGGGGTTAAAGCAACCATCGAGATTCCAGAATGAATGACATCACAGCCATTATTGCGGAAGATGAAAAGACACTCAGGATCCAGCTCCGCTCGCTGCTCCAAAAAGCCTGGCCCGAGCTGCGGATTGTCGGTGAGGCGGCCAACGGAACGGAAGCGCTGGCGCTTATTTCCACCCACAGCCCCTCGGTGGCATTTCTGGATATACGCATGCCCGGGCTTTCCGGATTGGCGGTTGCCCAGAACATGGCCAAAAGATGTCGTGTGGTTTTTGTCACTGCCTACGACCAATATGCGGTGGAGGCCTTTGAACAGGCGGCCGTAGATTATCTGCTGAAACCGGTAAGTCCGGAAAGGCTCTCAAAAACCGTTATTCGATTGAAAAAGGCGCTGGCAGAACCCAGCGCCGCCACTGATCCGGACCTTAAGAAAATGGAGCGGCTATTGATGCAACTGAATGAACATCAATCTCCTTCTCCCCTCCAGTGGGTTCGGGTTCAGCAGGGAGATACGCTCCATTTCCTTTCCGTCGGAGAAATCTGCTACTTCAAGTCCAGTGACAAATACACGGTGGTTCGCACGGAATCGAACGAGTATCTGATTCGAAAGCCGATCAAGCACTTGATCCAAGAACTGGACCCGCAACAGTTTTGGCAGATCCACAGAGGCACCGTTGTAAACCTCTCCTTTATTGCCGGCGTCAGTCGCTCATTTACGGGAAAGGGGGTTCTGCGCCTTAAAAACCTGGAAGAGACCCTGAGCGTCAGTCAGACCTACATGCATCTTTTCAGGCAAATGTGAAAATCGGAAAAGGCTTCCAAGGAAAACCCGAGAAAACGGATTTTACGGATTCAATCTTGACAAGAACAGAGGGGATGTTTAAAGAGAAGACTTTCCAAGTTCCTGAACAGGAGGATTTGAATTGACATCAAAGAAGAAGGTCTCGGGAAAGAAATCCCCTGCAAAACGGCGGGTGACCCTCAGTGTTGAGGCGCCCCAGGCGGAAACCGTTTTGCTGATGGGGGATTTCAACCAGTGGAACGAAAAGAAACACCCCATGAAAAAGGGGAAGTCGGGTGTGTGGGAAAAGATCATTGTGGTTCAGCCCGGAAGGTATGAATACCGGTTTCTGGTGGACGGCCAGTGGCGGAATGACCCCGGAAACGCGCGCCTCTGCCCCAATTGTTTCGGAAGCAACAACAACATTCTTGAGATCAGTTGATTTCACAGGCTGAGATAGCCCAACCACTCCTAATCCTGCATGTTTGAAAAGAAAAAAAATCGTCTCGACAACATCCTCATTCTGGGTCTCGGCGGGGTCGGTCTGTATCTGGCCAAACGGTTGGTTCACGAAGGGTACGCCGTGACCGCCATCGAACCGGACATAGACCTGCTCCGCCATGCAGAGGCGCAGATGGACGCTCGGCTCATTCAGGGGAGCGCCATGAGCATCGATTGTTGGAAGGAAGCAGACGCCCAGGAAATGGACCTGCTCATTGCGGTAACGAACAATGACGCCATCAACATGCTCTCGTCCCTTATCGCCGATCGTTTCAATATCCCTCGCAAAATCGCTCGGGTTCGGTCATTGGAATTCGGCATCCGGCATTCCGTGCTGACGGCCGAAGATCTGAAAATCAATCTGATCATTCATCCTGAGGAGCTGGCTGCCCAGGAAATCGTCAGACTCATCAAACTGACGGCGGGCAATGAAATCATCGACGCCGGGGACGGGCAGCTGCAGGTAATGGCGACCCGCATCCGAGAAGATTCCCCTCTGGCCTTTAAGAAACTGAAAGAGATCTCTACCACCTATCACGATTTCCCTTTTCGTGTGGTGGCCACCGCACGGGGCATCACCACCATCATACCCGGCGGCGAACACGAAATCCTGCCCCAGGATCAAGTCTTCTTCATGGCGGCACGTGAGGACCTGCCCAAGCTCATGGCGCTCACGGGCGTCCGGGAGCAGCAGCACCATCGTGTCATGATCCTGGGCGGCGGCCTTGTGGGAAGCCGCGTGGCTGAGCTCCTCGAAAGAACGTTCCTGGTCAAACTCCTTGAAAAAGATGAAAAAAGAGCAGCGGAACTCTCCCACATGCTCAAACATACCGAGGTGCTCAACGGAGATGGTACGGAACTGGACGTACTGCAATCGGCGGGACTCATGGATATGGACACCTTCATTACCGCCACCGGTGACAACGAAACCAACATCCTGAGCAGCCTCATGGCCAAACACCTTATGGAAACCCGGAACGGGAATCCAAAGGAATATCAAACCAAAACCATTGCTTTGTGCACCAAGGAACAGTATATGGTGCTGGCAGCTACCAGCGGATCGGATATCGCCCTCAACAAGAAAATCCTTGCGGGAAACGAGATCTTGAAATTCATCCGCAGGGGAGAGCTGATCTCCGTGGTCCACCTCCACGGTTTTGACGCTGAAGTGGTCGAACTGGCGGCAGCGCCCAACTCGCCCATCACACGCCGTCCCCTTTCAAAGCTGGATCCGTCATACCATGGAAAAATCCTCATTGGCGGTATCTATCGCGATGGTAAATGGCAGACCGCCGTGGGAGACACCCACATCCGTGCAAACGAACGGGTGATTGTCGTATGCATGTCCCTGAATTTAAAGGACGTTCAGGAGCTGTTTCTGCAATGAGTTCGAGCGTTAGACCACAAAACAGGGAGATTCAGGGCTGCTTCCCTGCGGATGGCCGGTCATTACCTTTTTGGGATGAGAGGAAGCCCTTGAAATTCTCTTTGCGAAGATCATGCTTCTTCATTAGTTTATGCAGTTGACGGGTCGTGATCCCCGCCACAAGGGCTGCGGATTTCAACCGGCCCATGGAATCGGTGAGCAATTTCGCCAAATAAGCTTTTTCAGCCTCCGCCACCACCTTTCGCCGCATCTCAGCCAGGGTTTGTGAAGTGTCTACGGGCGGTTCCGATGGCAGGCTTCCAAACTGGGAGATCTCATCTGGAAAATCATTCTTCAACAGAACCGGCGCTTTTCCCAGGATGTAAGCCCGTTCCATGAGATTTTCAAGTTCGCGAATATTCCCTGGCCAAGGATACGTCCTTAAGCCTTCCATGACTTTTGGGTCAATTGAAACGATCCCTTTTTGCCCTTTGATTTCGAGCTTTTTTAAAAAGAGCGTGGCAAGCTGAGGGATATCCTCAACCCGGCTGTTCAGGGAGGGAATGTCAATGGGAAACACATTCAGGCGGTAATAGAGATCCTTTCTGAATTCGCCTTTCCGACACATCTCCTCCAATGCCACATTGGTGGCGGAAATCACCCGCACATCTACCCATATGGTCTCTTCTCCGCCCACCCGCTGAAAGGTGCCGTCCTGAAGCACCTGAAGCAGCTTTATCTGTGCTGCCGGCGTCAGGGTTCCCACTTCATCCAGGAAAATGGTCCCACCGTGGGCCATTTCAAATCTGCCCAGTTTTTTTCGAACGGCGCCGGTAAAGGCCCCCCTTTCATGTCCAAAGAGCTCACTTTCCAGCAATGTGTCCGGAATGGCCCCGCAATGGACACTGATGAACTGGTTGTCAACCCGATTGCTGTGGGTGTGAATGGTTCTTGCGAGAAGACCTTTTCCCGTTCCCGTCTCTCCCAGAAGCAAAATTGTGCTCTTGGTGGGTGCCACTGAGCGGACCATTTCAAAGACCTTGCGCATGGTGGCGTTCCGGGTACGGATATTCTCAAGGGATTCCGTTTGCCAAAAGCGATCCCTGAGATAGTCCAATTCCGATGTGAGGCTGATCTGGTCCTGAATGTTATCCAGAACGTACTGGATTTCCATTTCGTCCAACGGGTAAGTAAGATAATTGGAGGCCCCGGCTTTCACCGCCATGACCGCTTCTCCCGCCTTTTCTTTGGAGGACAGGATGATGATCCTGCACGAATCGCCCTCTACTTTCAGAGGCTCGAGGACTGATTGATATGATCTATTTAGCTCTGATGCGGCATCCTGAAGCATTGCCAGGTCAACAAACAGATATTGGTGTTTGTTTGAAGGAAGCCACTTCAGCAGTTTTTGGTATTCTTCATGGAAGGCCCTCACGCGAAATCCTGGTCCCAGGGTCTTCCGGATCTTCCTTGTGACGGATGGATCAGCGCCCACAACAATAACCGATTCCATGGCCCCTCCCCGGACGACTGACATCTGAATCCATTTCACGCCAACCAGAGGGAAGCCCCTTCAAGCTCTTGAAAAAGGGTGCGGCTCACCGACCCCACGAAAATCTTCTTCAAAAACCCCATGGCTCTCCCGGTCCGGCCCACTGCAACCGCTGCAAAATGTTGATCACTCGCTTCCTTGAGGATCGCTTTTCCGGCATTGGCTTCCGGAATCACCTGGTAACGGATTCGTTCCGGGGAGATACCATCTTCCATCAAGGCCTTTTTGCTTTCATAAAGAACCTGATCGGCATCCTTATCCCCTACGGTCCCTTTCTTTGAAATGGTCAGAAGGGTCACTTCCTGATGCGTGGCTTGTCCCAAAACAAAGCCCACGTGGTCCAGCATGCGGCGGGAAGCGTCGGACCCGTCCACGCAGGCGAGAACGTTTTTTCGCGCGGTATCAGGGTTTCGGCAGATCCAAAGGGGGAATGCCCATTCTTGCTCAAATAGAGCACTCGTGACACTTTCGTCGAACGTCTCTTCCAGTCGGGAAAGTCCCCGACGTCCGATGACGACGGCGTCATACCTGCCTTCGGCCCCCTCCTGAATGATTTCATTGGCTTTGCTGAGTCTTCTGGCCCGGAGCCGGATATCTATCTGTTCTTCATCAAAGCCCGATTTTACAAGCTCGCCTTTGGCCTTGTTAAGCGCCTTGCGACCGGTCGCCTCCGCTTTCCTGGTACGCAATTCCGCATCAGCGTCCGCTTCAAATCTGCCGGGGGGCTTCGGCGTCAGATAAAGGAGCGTGATTCTTACCCTTTTTTTCGCTTCAAAAAAATCTCCCAAAAAACGGACGCCAAAGAGATTGTCCTTTTTTTCGCTGACGGTTACAAGCAGATGTCTTTCCATGAGTATGTCCTCCCCTAAAATGCCACCCAAAAATCAGTCCACGAGCCACACCGTGCAATCACGGGCATTCTGCAAAAGTTTGCTGGACACACTGCCAAAGAGAAACTGCTCTGCCTTGGATACTCCCCGGCGTCCAACAACCACCGTACCAAAACGTCCCGATGTGATCTCCTCCAGTATATCTCTTGCCACGCCTTCCCTCTTTTTCTTTATAAGGATCGTGATACCATCCTCCGACACACCCGCTTCCACCAAATGTCCCTTGGCCCCCTCCAGAACCGATTGAATACGGTTTCTGTGGACCTCGGATTCTTCCGTCTGAATGTGGAGAAGGGTGATGGCGAGGTCCTTGCGCCGGGGAAGCATTTGCGCCGCGTAAATGGCACCCAAAATCGCATTCTCGGAATCATCCATGGCGATGAGTATCCTGTTATAGGGATTCCTCAGCTCTCTCATCATGCTTTTCCTTTTCAATGTTTTGCCGCTCTGCCATTGGGGGCATAGGGCAGGCCTGTCCAGCACTGCCGACCGGTAGCAGGTCCCGCAATCTTTGCACGGAACAACCCTGTTCTCACCCTCTCGGGCTTTCTTGACCCAAAGAGGGTCTGCAAAAAGGGGGCGCGCCAATCCGATAAGGTCCGCCTCCCCTCTTTCAAGGATCCCCTCTGCCAGTTGCGGGGTCAGGATGCGTCCGGAAACAATAACGGGAACCTCAACGACCGCTTTGAAACGGCCGGCCATTTCTGCGAGATAACACGGTTCTTTGTAGCGCCTTGCCATTTCGGGTATGGCCAGTGTCTCATAGGTTCCCGCGGTCAGGGAGAGATAGGCGATCTTCCTGTTGGCCAGTTCCTTGGCAAACTGCACGGACTCGTCCATGGAAAACCCTTTGGGCATCCATTCATCGGCCATAAGCCGATATCCCACTGGGAAATCCATTCCAACGGCCTTTTTTATTTCTTCAACCAGTTCCAGGGAAAACCGCATTCGGCCATGAAGATCTCCCCCGTAGCGGTCCTTCCGAAGGTTTGTTCGCGGTGAGAGAAACTGCATGGGCAGATAAGCCGTTCCACCGTGTATCTCCACCATATCAAATCCGGCGTCCCTGGCACGCGCGGCTGCATGGGCATAGGCTGAAATGATGTCGCGAATATCCTGAACATCCATCTCCTTTGGCCGGTTCGAGCCCTGTCGTACCACATCCGAAGCCAACGCCCATTGATCCTGGATCGGTGTTGTTCTGAAAAGGGTTATAAGAAAACCCGCAATTTCCATATCACTCACCGGCAGCGCCGAAGGCGCATATCCCTGTTTGGTTCTTGCAAAACGGCCGCCGTGGTTGATCTGGAGTACGGGCACGGCCCCCGCGGATTTTATGGTTTCCGCAAGCCTCGAAAGCCCCACCATGAAACGGTCTTCATCCACTCTGAGCGCGTATTGTGAAAGCCGCCCGCTTTCGTCCACGGAGGCGTTGGCCACAACCACCATAGCGGCGCCCGAAGCGGCCATCTCTTCATGGTGCGCCAATACCAGATTGCTGACCGTTCCGTCAGGATTGGCGTAGGCAGTAAACAGGGGTACCATGACAATACGGTTCTTTAAGTGAACCGGCGGAAGGAAAAGGCCCGAAAACAGATGTGGAAACGAGGCAATGCCAGCACCATCCCCTTGCAACCCTTTCCATTTGTTTTCCCGGGCTGCTGCCATTTCATCCCTCTTCACTTTGATGTGAATCCTATGGTTTAATTCCGAGGAGTTGAAGTACAGGGCTTATTTCAGAGCTGCAAATCGACCACTGATGTCACGTCTTTATTTCTATCATTAATCGATGCTCCAATCTAGCTCAAAATGGCAAGGCGTTTTGGTGGTGGGCGGGAATGAACGACACGGTTACAGAGAGCCGAAAGGGCTAAAAGCGGTTATCTGTATGATGTTGTGGCCGTCCTCCCATGTTAGGTATCCTTCAATAACCACTTCCTGACGTACGACCTTATGTAGTTCCGGCATCATTTCTTTCGCTTTAACCCGGAATTCTTCTTCGTCATGGGTGAAAAACGTCAGTTCGAGAACAGCGCCGTTTTCATCCCATTCCGAAGGGAGCAAAATCCCTTTTACTGTTATCTTTCGCCGGTTGAGCAAATGCCCCATTTCAGATTTCCGCATATTTGGCGTTTATGCCATCAATCCAAATGTTTTCTTCAAGACAACTATCACTTGAGAAGTCCAGAATCTGAATTTAATGCGACAACTGTGCCAAAAGCGGCAGGGTCTCCCTCAAATTTTTTGGCACAAAATTTGCTTTATTATATGAAATGACCACACCCTTTTGGGTGAAGCCGTTTGGATCGGATTGTGAAATCTCTTTTGAAAGGAGGTTGCTCATGCCTACCTATGTTTTCATGTGCAATAACTGCAGGGAGTCTTTTTCTCTCATCATGTCCATTTCTGATCATGAAAAAGGGAATTTTATTTGTCCAACATGCGAGGGAAAGGACGTTCGACAAGAGATTACGACATTTCAAACCAAAACATCACGCAAGAGTTGAATGACACCATGGTGTTCGTGGGATGAATAAAACGGTCTTAAGGATCAATTATCGTCCCCCATGAGTTCCCATGGTTCCACATCTCTTCGGTTTCTTTTTCGTCGCCGGTTTTCCCCGTTAGGTGATTTTTGTTTTCGTTTTCTGCATTCAGGGCACCTTTTCGGGGTATCAAAACCTTGGGTATGGGCACGCTTTTGCTGTGCAACGGTAAATGTGAACGGACTATCACATTGAACGCAGTTAATTGTCTCGTCTCGCATGGTGATGACTCCCATTGGTAGGCTGGCTTTTCACGATAAGAACAGCAGAGTTCATTTCTTAGGGAAGCAGTTCGCTTTGCACAAAGTGTATGGGTGCACGGAATCAATGAGTTTCAGGAATACCGCGCTTCTTCATCTTCGTTTTCGAGGCCCCACTCGTCATACACATCGTCATATTCTATCTCTTCGTCGTCATAGTCCATGTCGTCAAGGGTTTCGTAGCCCGTAACGAGAACCTGCTTGGTGCCGTCTTTTTCCTCCGTTACGATACCGGTCACTTCCACATGGGTATCGCATAAATCCACAAGTTCGTACCACAAGGTGTTCTTTTCAACGTAATAACTGTCATCATCATTTGAAATTTCGATCTCGGTAACATCGTCGTCATCATCCCATTCAGCCGCCATGACAACACCTGAAAGGGTTATTTCGGAGGCATTATCATCTATGTCCATCATATCATTCCTTTCTTTTCAATATTTTCAAACACTCAATGTGAGAAATCCCGTCTCTCACACAGTCGTCCGGTTCTTTTTTAAAACTTCCGAGAAAACAGCGGCAACCGGTGCGCCATTTCCAAATTTTGCTGAAGCAACAGACATGCCAAAAACATCCCTAACAAGGACATCCCTTCTTCAAAGCCGGTGATTGGTATTTCAATGCTAGAATCATTTGAATACTGAAGAAACCAGCGCTACCATCATCCAGAGAATCAATGGCTTGGTAAAAAAAATTGCCGCGTTATGGAAACTTGTCCGCTGTAAAAGCCGAAAGGAGAAGACAGAGTTCTCAAAATACCACCTTTTAACCATTCATATCCCCAAAAAGAGCAAGGAAATTTTGAAAGCACCAAATTTTTCAGAACCCGTGATTCCGCTTTCACGAAAACTGGAACCTGGAATTCCCACTGTCGTCACAGTATTTACACACAAATCAATCCCATTATTTCATAAATGAGTCTCGCAACCGCATAATCGGGTGCACGAAGGCCGGGGATAGGCGCCAGTTCCACCACATCAAAACCGACAACGCTTCTTTGCCGACAGATGCTTGAAAGCGCCCCGACCGTCTGGTACCAGGTCAAGCCTCCGGGTTCGGGCGTGCCCGTGGATGGCATGATCGATGGGTCCAGACAGTCAACGTCAAAGCTGATGTAAATGGTAGCGGGGAAATCCCCGGGCAGAATCGGCTCAGGAATGCCTCTCGCTGCAATGTCACCGGCATCGAGAAACTCAATATTGTTACGCTTCCGATAGACCACCTCGTTCACGGAAAGGCTTCTGACGCCCAATTGAAAGAGTCTAATCCCCATTTCCAGGGCGCGGCGCATAACACATGCGTGATTATACTTGGACCCCTCATAATGGTCTCGAAGGTCTGAATGCGCGTCAAACTGTACCAAACCGATGGGACCGTTCCGACGAACCACTCCTTTTAGGGCACCTGCGCTGATGGTATGTTCTCCTCCCAGGACCACCGGGATTTTTGCTTGTTGGACAATTCGTTCCACCCGATCCGCCAGAGACCCCAGCACCATTTCCGCCGCTCCTTTGCAGTCATGCACCGCGTCAGTGTAAATCCCCCTTTCCCCGGGAACCCCTTTCCCATCAAAGAGTTCCAACTGCTGAGAAGCTTCAAGAATGGCGGAAGGGCCCTTTCTGGTTCCTTTTCCACTTGTCACGGTTTTTTCGTAAGGTACCGGGATCACATGAAACAACGCCTCATCCGGATCTATGGGGTCCAGCTCCGAGGCCAGAAAACGGGGATAGGCAAGGGTCTTTTCAGGCATATTTCCCGGAATCATCATGACAAGCGCATCCTGTAGTCTGGATAGCCGAAAGTCTTGATCACTTGAAAGGAATCGTTCCTCCTGTCGTAGAGGGCGATGGCAGGAAGGCCCACACCGTTAAAGGTATTCGTCTTCACCATGGTGTAATGGGCCATGTCCAGAAAGGCCAGGCGCTGACCGATTCTGAGGGGACGATGGAAGGAATACTCTCCGGCCACATCCCCCGCCAAACAGCTGACACCGGCCAAACGGTAGGTATAGGTTTTCTCCCATGGCAGCCCGGCGCCAGCCACCTCCGGCCGGTAAGGCATTTCAAGAACATCCGGCATGTGGCATGGAATGCTCACATCCAGAATGGCAATGGGCATGTCGTTATGAACGATATCGAGGACCGTTGCCACCAGAATGCCTGCATTCAACACCACTGCTTCTCCGGGCTCCAGGTAGACCTGAAGGGGATATTGGGCATTGAAATCCGATATCAGGCCACAAAGCCTTTCCACGTCGTAGTCGCCACGGGTAATGTGATGCCCTCCTCCGAAATTGGCCCATGTCATTCTTCCCAAAAATTCTCCGAATTTTTCTTGGAACACTTTTAACGTCCGCTCAAGGGCATCCACATTCTGCTCACAAAGGGTATGAAAATGGAGACCGCTGATCCCTTCAAGGTCTTCTCCCTCAAACTGGTCCCGGCGCACACCCAGGCGGGAACCAAAAGCACAGGGGTCGTACAGGGGTGTTTTTCCTTCGGAGTGCTCCGGGTTGACCCGGATGCCGCACGAAATGTCGCGTCCGGACCTGCGGCACAAGGACCCATAGCGTTTCCACTGGGAAAATGAGTTAAAGACCACCACACTGGAATATCGCATCACTTCCATCATCTGGGTGTCGCTGAAACCGGCGGCGAAGGTATGAACTTCCCCTTTGAATTCTTCATATCCCAGGCGGGCTTCGTGGGAGGAACTGGCGCAGACCCCTTTCAGGGTCTTTCCAAGAAGGGGGAAGAGATGCGGCATGGCAAATGCCTTTAAGGCCAGAAGGATGCGACAGCCGGTCCGATCCTGCACATACTTAAGAATAGCAAGATTTTCCTCCAGCAAACAGGTATCCACCACAAAGCAGGGCGTGGGAACCCGCTCAAGATCCAAAATCAGAGGACTATCTCTGTCCATGGCAGGCCGTATTGGGGCAATTCTTCCATGAAAGGCCCCGGCTCAAACTGTTCCATGTTAAAGACACCTTTTCCGGTCCATTTTTTTGTGAGCATCATCATGGCGCCGATCATGGCCGGCACACCGGTGGTATAACTAATCGCCTGACTCCCCACCTCCTGGTAGGCTTTTTCATGATGGCAGATATTGTAAATATAGTACTGCTTCTCTTTTCCATTCCGGATGCCCTTGATGAGACAGCCGATACAGGTACGACCCCGGGTGAGGGGCCCAAGCGATGAAGGATCCGGCAGAAGGGCTTTCAGAAATTTCAGGGGAACGATCTCCCGGCCTTCATAGATCACCGGGTCAATGCGCGTCATCCCCACATTTTGGAGGACTTCCAGATGTTTCAGATAGTTGTCGGAAAAGGTCATCCAGAAGCGTGCCTTTTGAATCTCCGGGATGTTTCGCGTAAGGGACTCCAGTTCCTCATGATACATCAAATAGATTCTTTTTTTTCCGATACCTTCGGGAAAATCAAATGGTTTTGACACGGAGAGGGGTTCGGTGGTGAACCATTCTCCCTTTTCATAATACCGTCCGGGCGCCGACACCTCCCTGATATTGATCTCTGGGTTGAAGTTGGTGGCAAAAGGCTGGCCATGGTCGCCGGCATTGCAGTCAATGATGTCCAGTTCATGAATTTCATCGAAATGATGCTTCTTTGCCCAGGCACAGAACACATTGGTCACTCCCGGGTCAAAACCGCTTCCCAAAAGGGCCATGATGCCGCGCTCTTTGAACCGCTCATGATAATCCCACTGCCATCGGTAGCAGAACCTGGCTTCGTCCGGCGGTTCGTAATTGGCGGTGTCCAAATAGTGGACACCGGTGATAAGGCATGCATCCATGATATGAAGATCCTGGTACGGCAGGGCCACATGAAGCACCAGATCCGGTCTTTCCGCTTCAATCAACCGCACTATTGCGCCCACATCATCCGCATCCACCTGGGCGGTGCGAATGGGCCGGGGAAGCTGGGCCGCGATGCGATCACATCTTTCAATGGTCCGGCTCGCCAGGCAGATGTTTTCAAACACCTCCGGCACCGCGGCGCATTTGTGGGCCACCACCTGCCCCACCCCGCCGGCACCGATAATCAATACATTGGGCATCATACGCCTCTCGCTCTAGCGTTCGCTGTTTGGTTTCATGAATTGTCCCTACCGCTTCCAGAATGTTGGGTAGAAAATGACCAGGGCTGAGAACATTTCCAAGCGACCCACTAGCATATTCCATGCCAAAAACCATTTGCCGGTATCGGAAATGTGCGCATAATTCTCCGACGCACCGATAGCGCCGAATCCGGGACCGATATTCATAAGGGCCGCAATAACGGAACTGATGCCGGTCACACAGTCCATGTCATCGATCAACACCATTAGGCAGCCCCCCGCCAGTATCATGAAAATATTGACGATGAAGTAACTGACCGAAAGATGGATGATGGCGTCGTCCACCGGTCGCTGGTTGAGCCGGATGCTCATCACCGACATGGGCTGAAGGAATATCTTGCGAACGGCCACATACATGAACTTGCAGATGACCACGTAATGAACCACCTTGATACCGCTGGTGGTGGACCCGGCGCATGCGCCGATGAAACAGACGGCAAAAAGGAACATCTGGGCCGATTGCGGCCAAAGCTCGTAGTCGGCGGTGGTAAATCCGGTGGTGGTCAGAAGCGATGTGACCTGAAAGGTGCCGAACTGTATGGATTCCATCAGTGTGGGATAGGTGTTTTCCTTCCAGAGAATCCATGAAACCATGCCGCAGAAGAAGACGAGGAGCCCTACATACCAGCGAAACTCGGTGTTGATTCTGAGTGAACGCCAGTCCCCGTGCAACATCTGGTAGAACAGCACAAAGGTAACCCCCCCCAGGAACATGAAAACAATGACAATCCAGTCGATGGCCTGGCTCGTGTAATGCCCGATACTGGCATTCCAAACGGAATAACCGGAAGTTGACACGGTCCCGAAGGCGGTGCAGAGGGCATCAAACAATCCCATCCCGGCAATGCACAGTAAAACAATCTCCATGACGTTCAGAACCAGATATATTCCCCAAAGCCAGATCATGGTATCCCGGTTGCGGGCCTTGAACCGTTCCTTGGTGATGATCTGGCCGGGAGAAGATTCGGCACGGAATATGCGAAGCCCTCCCACTCCGTGTGGGAGAAAAATAAGGGTCAGGGTCAGAAACCCCATACCACCCAGCAAATGGGTTTCACTCCGCCAGAAGAGCAGTCCGTGTGGAAGCTTCTCAATATCCGTCAAAATGGTCGCACCGGTGGTGGTGTACCCCGACATCATTTCAAAAAACGCATCCGTAAATGAAGGGATGGCGCCGTGAATCATGAAAGGGAGCGCGGAGAGTGCGGAAACAATTACCCAGCCAAAAACGGCAAGGGCAAGCCCATCCTTGATGCCCAGGTCATATTCTCTCCTGAAAAACCACCAGAGGGGCAAGCCCATCACGGAAATTACCGCGGCGGAAATCACAAGGGCGCAAAGATCCCCTTCATTGTAATAGAGGGCACAGATGATCGGCAGCAGCATTGAGCCGCCCGTCACCAGCAGAAGGGTTCCCAATACCCGTGCGATGGATGGAAAATTCATGGTGCAGTTGTCGATTGCCAGTTTGGTGTTTCGGTATCTTTATTATGGGCCTCTCTTTTCACGCCCAAAATCGTTTCCGGATCCTGGCGTTTGGCATGATGCTGACAGGGGCCCTGTCACGGAAACGGATTTTTCACCAAGTCATCCATTCTGTCAATGTATAATAGGCGTAAAAATGTCATTTCCTGCGATTTTTTCACTCCAAGAAAGGGTAAATTTGGCCTTGTCCGCACCCTCAAATTGCGTTAATTATAGTTACATCATGGAGAGATGTACGGAACATATGAAAAAGGAATCCTTTGATGCCATTATTGTCGGGGGCGGCATCACGGGGGCGGCCGTTGCCTATGAAGCCGCATCCAGAGGACTCTCGGTTGTTCTTTTTGAAAAAGGTGATTTTTCAGAGGCCACCTCCGCCGCATCCTCCAAATTGATTCACGGAGGGCTCAGATACCTGATACATCTCGATTACCCGCTTGTTCGGGAATCCCTTCGGGAAAGAAGGACCATGGCCAATATCGCCCCCAACTTCGTCTACCCGTTTCCAATGCTGTTTCCCCACTATCGATCATCCCTCAAGAGTAACAAATGGTTCATCAGAATCGGTTTGTTTCAGTACGATCTGCTGGCCGTGGGCAGAAAGAATACCTGGGACCCGTCGAAAAGCATCCCCGGGTACCAGGCCGTATCCGCCGAGGAAGCCTTAAGGCTCCAACCGGTGATCACCAAAAAGGGATTGACGGGCGCCTCCATTTTCCATGACTGCATCAGCATTTGTCCGGAACGCCTGGCCCTGGCATTCATCAAGTCGGCATGTCATTACGGCGCCAAAGTGGCCAACCATGCCCGGATCACAGAATTTCTCATGAGCGGAAAACGCGTCCATGGTGTTCGGGTTCAAGATCTCATACATGAGAAGCATTTTGAAGTGCGAGCGCCCATCACCATCAATTGTGCCGGTCCCTGGGCCGACATCCTGCTTTTCCAGCTATTTGGCGGTCAACGGACGGAACATCTCAAGCGCTCTGAAGGAATCCACATCATCACAAGAAAAATCACCAGAGAGGATTCGGTCTTGAGTGCGTTTACTTCCGGCGGACGTCATTGTTTTCTGATCCCCTGGCGCGGTCATACCCTGATCGGAACCACGGACAAGCCATACGGAGGCCACCCGGATGATTACCGGGTCACCCGCAAGAGCATTGATGATTTGCTCAAGACGGTGAATGCATCATTTGAAGGCGTGAATATCTCCCATGGCGATGTGCTCTACACCTACGGAGGTCTCAGGCCCCTTCTTGAAAGCGCCAAAAAGGAGACTTACAGATCTTCCAGGCGGTATGAGATTTATGATAACGCCCTGGACGGTATCGGCGGTCTTCTGACCGTGGAAGGGGGAAAATGGACCACCAGCCGCGGCCTGGCTGAAAAGGTGGTTAACCGTCTAAAGGAAAAGACCGGGATTGCCGTGGGCCCCTCCATATCAAGCCGACAATATCTGAAAGGTTCCGGAATCCGTTATCTGGACGATTTCCTAAACCGTATAAAGGGGGAAAACCCCGATTTTTCGAAAAGAAGCATGGATTGCTTGGGAAGGCTCTACGGCCGCGATTACCGTCATGTGCTTAACATCGCACGACAGGAAGACCTGTTAGGCCGGCCCGTTAATGGGGATGGGGAACTTTTGGCACAGGTTGTCTATGGGGTGCGCCATGAAATGGCCCGGACCCTTAAGGACATACTGCTCCGCCGCACCGGCATTGGGACCCTTGGCAATCCCGGAGAAAAGACCCTGTTTCAAGTGGCCCGGCTCATGGCCAGTGAGCTGGACTGGAACGACGAACGAGTGTCCGAAGAGGTGAAGAGTGTTTCGGATGCTCTCAGGATCCCATGAATGCCAAAAGGGTTCCCCAGGAGCAATGAGAATGTTCAAAGGAAAGGAAAGCCGCCCCCAGTGGAGAGAAACACCGGCGCCTCCCGGAAGCTACCGGTCTATTTTTAAATACGGGGATCCGGCGAAGTTCAAACACCCCAACCGGCGGTGGGTCAAAATGCTCAAAGCGGACCTGGGCATGACGGACGAAGATTTCCAAACCAGGATCCATGAAGGGCTCGAACCGGTCGATCTGAAACGCGATTCAATCTTACCACTTGAGCATCTTGAAAGGCTTTCGGAGATCGTGGGTCCTCGAAACATCACAACAGACGTGTATCAACGCCTGAAGCATGCCTGCGGAAAAACCACCGAAGAGATGATGGAATTGAGTCGGGGCCGTGTACGTGAAATTTCCGATCTGGTGGTGCATCCCCGCCACAAGGCCGATGTTAGAAGGATCGTAGGGTACTGCAACGATCACCGCCTTCCCCTTTATCTTTACTCAGGGGGGTCGTCGGTTACCTTCGGCCTTTTGCCAGAAAGGGGGGGAATCACTCTCGCCTTGGGGACCCATATGAACCGAATGCTGGAATTGAACGAAACAAACCAGACCGCGAGAGTTCAGCCGGGCATGACAGGCCCTGACTATGAAGGGACCCTGAACCGGGCACCCGAGCTTTTCATGGCCAAAAGACGGTATACCTGCGGTCATTTTCCCCAGTCTTTTGAATATTCCACCGTGGGGGGGTGGGTGGCGGCCCTGGGGTCCGGACAGGCGTCCACCTACTACGGCGATGCAGCGGATCTGGTGGTCAGTCAGGAGTACGTAACGCCCACGGGAAGCTTCAAGACCCTCGATTATCCCGCTGCCGCCACCGGTCCCAGGCTGAACCATATCATGATCGGCTCGGAAGGGATCTTTGGGGTTCTGGTGGAGATATGCTTTAAGATTTTCAGGTACCATCCTGAAAACCGGAAATATTTCAGTTTCATGTTTCCCACCTGGCATGCTGCAGTGGATGCTGCCCGAGAAATCTCCCAAGGGGAGTTCGGACGGCCTGCCGTATTCCGCATTTCCGATCCAGAGGAAACCCATCGGGGGCTGGAGCTCTATGGAATACCCTCTCCGGTGAATCTGCTCTTAAAAAAGCGCGGATTCAAGCCCATGCGAAAATGCCTTTGTTTGGGCACCGCTGAAGGGGACAAAGACTACACCCGTTTGGTGAAACAGAAGATCAAAGGTATATCCAAAGATATGGGAGCCCTTAATCTTGGTGCCTACGGTGCAAGAAAATGGGAGAAAACAAGGTATTCCGAACCGATGATGCGGGAAGATCTAAACGATTACGGCATCACCATCGATACCCTTGAAACTTCGGTCTCATGGGATAAACTTCACGGCGTACATCAGGGTGTGAGAAGGTATATCAAAGAAAGACCACAGACCCTCTGCATGACCCATGCCTCCCACTTTTATCCTTCCGGAACCAACCTTTACTTCATTTTCATCGGCCGCTTTACAAGCATGCACGATTTTAGAGCCTTCCACAGGGGTATTATCGATTGCATCCAAAAGCTCGGCGGGTCTTTGAGCCATCATCACGGGGTGGGTCGCCTGATGGCGCCTTTTATGGAAACACATCTGGGCCGGGAACAGATGGCGGTTCTAGGGGCACTCAAAAATCACTTCGACCCCAACCGTATCATGAATCCCGGTACCCAACTGGGGCTGGACTTAAAGCCGGATCAAAGGGACCATTCATGAAACTCTCAATGCAAAACAGGGACCGGTTGCTGGTCTTTGATGTGGGAACCCAGTCCGTCCGCGCCGCCGTCGTAGGCCCCGAGGGCAATTTTTCCAAACTGGTCAAAACCCCTATTGATCCCTATTTTTCCACTCATCCCGGTTGGGCGGAACAAGCGCCGGAATACTACTGGCGCAATCTGGCTCTGACGGCCCAACGACTCCTTGGTTCCAACGGCATGGAAACCAACCGCATTGCGGGGATGAGCATCACCTGCCAGCGAACCACCATGGTCAATCTGGACAAAAACGGAAAGCCCTTGCGGCCGGCCATTTTGTGGCTCGACCAGCGCAAGGCCGACGATTCCCACAGAATCCCCGTGACGGTACGTTTGGGGCTCAAATTGATCCGCCGCTTCGATCTGCTGAAAAAAGTGGTCCGGGAATGCAAAAGCAACTGGATTCAGGACCATGAACCTGAAATATGGGAGAAAACAGCCAAGTTTCTCTTTTTATCAGGGTACCTGACCTATCGTCTCACCGGTGAGTATGTGGATTCCCGCGGAAACATGGTGGGATATGTGCCCTTTGATTACAGAAAACAGACCTGGGCCAAATCCCGTAATATGCGATGGAAGCTGTTTCAGATGGATCCTTCGGTTCTCCCCCGACTGGTAAAACCGGCGGAAGTCCTGGGCCAAGTGACATCCGCCGCATCGCGGGAAACGGGGATCCCGGAAGGGCTTCCGGTGATCGCCGCCGGAACGGACAAGGCCTGTGAAGTGCTGGGGGCCGGTTGTCTCTCTCCCCAGCTGGCCTGTTTAAGCTACGGCACCACGGCAACAGCCAACACCGCCAACAACAGATACGTACAGATCCGACCCTTTGCCCCCGCCTATCCCAGTGCCGTACCGGACGCCTTTAACACGGAAGTAATGGTTTACAGGGGGTTCTGGCTGGTGAGCTGGTTCAAAGAGCAGTTCGGTCTAAAAGAGATGCAAATGGCGGGAAAACGAAATATGTCGCCCGAAGCCCTTTTTGACGAACTGATCAGAGAAATACCGCCCGGATCCATGGGACTTACCCTTCAGCCCTACTGGTCACCGGGTATGAATACCGATGCGGACGCCAAAGGGGCGATTATCGGATTTGGAGACGTACACACACGGGCCCACGTATACCGGTCCATTCTGGAAGGTCTGGTGTACGCCTTAAAGGACGGAATGCTGGCATTGGAAAAAAAGAACAAGGTGAGAATTGAGTGTCTCAGGGTATCGGGGGGTGGATCCCAGAGTGACGCGGCCATGCAGATTACCGCGGACATCTTCAACCGGCCGGCACAACGGCCCCACACTTTTGAAACCTCGGCTTTGGGAGCTGCCATCGATGCCGCCGTGGGACTGAAAATCCATGGAGATTTCCCCACCGCGGTGAAAGAAATGACCCGCATCACCGATGTGTTTGAACCCATTAGCGAAAACAGGGATCTCTACGAAGCGCTGTTTGAGCGCGTGTATCTTAAAATGTACCGACGCTTGAAACCCATTTATAACGAGATTCGCGCCATTACAGGCTACCCCGCTTACTAGGGGTGATACAGTATACGCTTCCGTCCTACTCCTTCTCCAAAGGTTCACAAATCAGGACATTTCTTTCGTCCAGTTGAAATGTGCATTTTTCCTTAAGGATTGCTCTGAGCCCCTTTCTTGCACGGTGGAGCCTGACCTTGGCATTCTCCTTTGAAATATCCAAAATCTCAGCAATTTCCCCATGATTGAAACCCATTAGGTCATATAGGATGAGCACTGCCCGCTGCGGTTCGGGAAGCAGATTCATCTGCTCTTGGACGCAGGCGCCCATCTGAGACTGTTCCAGTTCCTTCTGTACGGGGAATTCCATAAACGGGTCCGGTACCGGCTCCGGCGACTCCCTGGCATCGGCTTTGCGCAGCTTGATGGACTTGAAATGATCCTGGCACAGATTGTAGGCGATGCGAAAGACCCAGGATGACATCTTTGCCGGATCCCTCACCGAACCCAGGTTTTTCTGTACGCGAAGAAACGTCTCCTGGATCAGATCCTCGGCAACCCACCTGTCTTTAACCAGTTTCGTGATGAACTTCTTCAAACGATCGTAATACTTGTCGTATATTTCTAGGAGTACCGCTTCCATTTCAATATCTTTTTTCATGGAGAGGTGTGGCGAGCACCGCAGCATAACAGCACCGAAGCCTACCTCACTCGTCGCAGCATGAAGATGAACCGCTACAACATTCTTCATGGGATGCGCCATTTTTATTTACCATGGCTCTCTGGATCGCGCCGTTCATAACCATGTGAGCGCCACCCCTGACCTTGACCGCAACATCAACGGCTTTCTGGATATCCTCTTTTGCAACGCCCAGCTTTTCAGCCTTTTGGAAATAGTGCTGGAAACAAGGTCCGCAGTTGGCTGCCGTTGCCGCACCCAAAGCGATGAAGATTTTCGTATGTTCATCCATCGAAGATTCTCCTTTTCATGCCTTTCTGAACAACAATCGGTTTTTTGCTAATTCAATAACACCATCACATACCAAACCGGAAGCAGCTCACCCTTTTTGTCAAATTCAACCTTGAATCCCAAGGGCTCAAGCGTCTTTCCAATATCGACCCCGTAGCCATCCATTGAAGGCCTTGCCAAATGGGGGTATCGACACGGTTCCGGAAAGGCACATTCCTCGCATTGAACACACATGGCCATGGCAAATGCAAAGGTGCAGCCGTGTGAAAGCATGGCCTCTTTTTCTATGGCAACGGCGATTTCCTGACCCAGTTTGGGATCCGATACCTTCATAAAAATGGAATGTTCATACTGATTAAAAGCGGTCATGAAATCTTCGGGCGAAAGATAAAGATTGGGGGGACAAGTCCAGTATTTCCCCCAGCGGCTGCATCCGAACCTGCATTTCAGAAAAGAGCGATCGTCAAAAACGATTCGTTCCGTTGGCACCAGTTTCGCCTCAATGGCCCCCAGATGAATCGATTGTTCAATTAAGGTTTCATACCCTTCTTCCATTCTTTTTTCCCTCCCAAATCGATTGGAGCATTTCAACGACAGTGCAAAAGCGACCTCCAAGCACCTCTATCGCATCTCATGCCGCCTTTACACTCAGGTTTTCCCAAGAGAATTCGGCGCCCTCGAAATTGACGGAATCCACACTTGAACGGCTCCACTCAACGCCCCTCAAATCGGCCATCCGGAAACTGGTTTTGATGATACGTGACGCTGTTACCACTGCATTATTCAGCTTGGCGTTTTCAAAGTGTGACATGGTAATCTCGCAGTTGTTGAGAGTTGATCGGGACAGATCCGCACCAACCATTTTCGTTGCCGCAATGACTGCCTCTGAAAGATCCGCGCCCGTCAGATTGGCATCATTCAGTTCCGTGAAACGAAAACTGGCGCCGCGAAGGTCCACTCCCTTAAGAACCGCTTTCTGAAAATAGGCATTGTGGAGAAAAACACCCTTCATCTTTGCCCGGGTGAGATCGGCGTTCATAAAGCTGGCAAAATGGAGGCCGGCACCTTCAAGAATCGCATTTTTCAAGTCAGCTTGCCAAAGAATGGCCCATTGAAGATCCGCTTTCGCCATATTTGCGCCTTTGAGATGCGCCCCTTTGAAATTGGCTGTTCGAAGATTCGCCCGGGAGAAATCGGCTTCTTCCATAAAAGCCCCTTCAAAATTGGCCTGCTGAAGATTCAGCCCGGAGAGATCGCAATGGCTCAAATCCGCCTTTCCCCCCTCTTTTCCCTGTGAATCGAGCCAATTCTGATGATCCGCAAGTATCCTTTTGAGCGCCTCCCTCTCGATTTTTCGCCTTTCCATTCCGATTGTCCCCTTTTTATGTGTTATCACGCCTCTTTTTGACTGTTAGACGGAAAAATCATAGAAAGGGTTACACCTCTTTTAGGGAAAACCGTGAAAGATTGCATCACTTCTCGCGAAACGCTTCCAAATGCCGGCCGTTCTGATGAAGGATCAGCTTATGAATCCGCCCCTTTTCGTCCGGTACAAAGGTAATCTGGGCATCCACCACCTTGTAGAAGAATTCATTTTCAGAGGCCGCGAATACGGGAAAGCCGTCCTGACCCGTGGCCTGCACCATCAATCGGCCCTCTTTCACGGTAACGGCGAGGCCGAAGTCAGGGGTCATAGCGTAGTATCCGGTGTATGATGCGAGCCGCGCGGGATCAATCCTTATGGTCTTTCGCGGTTTGGGCGGCGAAATCTTCAGGCCGAAGGCGACCTTCGTCACCTGTTCCCCCAATTGGTCGAGCCGCATGTTGGCGGTATTGGCCAGGATCACCACACCCATTTTGCGACTGGGCAAGATGGCCAGCCAACTGTGATACCCCCCCGTGCCCCCGTTGTGCCACAGGGTGATCCCATCCCGGGCCATGTGCCAGCCAAGTCCCAAGGAAAGCCCGTCCTCCATGGTATGACGCTTCCTTTGTGCCATCTGTAAGGCCCTTGAAATCGGCATATCGTCATTGGGTACGATATTGGCCCGGATGAACTTGATCATGTCGTTTACGGTCGAACGAATGGCCCCCGCACCCGCCAGGGTTGGAATGTCCCAATTCTTTGCCGGTTTGAGGGCAATGTCATAGGGGGGCGCCAATCGCTTTTTCTGTTCTTTGTTCAAGGTGATACGGGTATCCTTCATATCCAAGGGGATACAGATCCGCTCAAGCAACAACTGCTCGTAGGTTTCAACCGTCTTAAGTGCCAGCACGTGGCCCAAAAGCCCCATGCCGTAATTGGAATACTCATAGTTTCCCGGTGGGCGTTTCAGTTCGTACTCCTTCAGAAAATCGTACATCCGCTCAATTGAGTAGTCCGCGTAGGGATTGAGGGGGTCGGCGGGGTTGAAATTGTCCGGCATGCGCGGCAGGCCCGATGTGTGGGTGGCGAGATGCAGAAGGGTGATGGGGTTGCCGTCAAAAACCGGTACCCTTATAGCCGACGGAAGCTGATCCTCCAGCGAATCCTCAAGGCGCAAGTTGCCTTCATTCACCAAAGATGCCAGAAGAATCCCGGTAAACACCTTGCTGATGGATCCGATCTCATAAAGCGTGTTTTCGTCCGGCAACATCCCGGAATCCTTTACGGTCTCCCCATAAGCCAGGATTTGGCTTTGGCCGTTTTTCACAATCCCGATTACCAGACCGACCACGAGCCGGTCTTGGATAAACGGTTCCACAAACGGATCAATTCTCGCTTTGTCATCAAATGCCTCGGAAACCGAAGGAAGGGCTGCTCCCCCTAAAATCAGGAAAGAAAGAATCAAACACCTGAGTGGTTTTTTAATGACAGTCATGGTTCATCACTCCAAATCGCAATGGTGAATCTACCTTTGCTCTTCCTCCATTTCCAAACCCTTTGCACCGCTCCGACGCACATCCGCAATAATTTCTTTTATTTCCCCATGTCTATCTTCCGGCGCGCTGATATAGCCCCACCCCTTCTGTGTCTGAAAAAGACCGTCAAAGGCCGTATCGTGATAGGACCGAAGGCGATGGGGGATTTCCCGTTCTTCGAGTATAGAGGCCAGCAATTGCGCTTCGAACTGGTTTTCCAGTACAGTGACCTTTTTGTAGTCTTCCATTTTCCCGTTTAACTCCCTTTTTTGTTTTTCCCTATAATAGTTAGCACAAACATATCCTGTTGAATAGTCTTAAGCTTCTGGAATTCCGATATAAGGATTGATTGAAAAACATCGTTGGCAAAAGCAAGC
>JANQDY010000278.1 GCA_028278625.1 Thermodesulfobacteriota bacterium | reverse complement strand
CCGCCGGAGCGCTGGCCGGCGGTTTTTTCCTTTCACCCCGGGCCCGTGGCCGGCAAATGGGAATGCCATATGAATGCGGCATGGAACCGCTGGCCGGCGCACGAATTCAGTTTCATCTCAATTACTACATGTACGCCCTCATCTTTCTGGCCTTTGAGGTGGACGTGCTCTATCTGTTCCCGGTGGCCCTTTATTACGCTCAGGCCGTGGGTTTTGGAGCCTTCGTAAAAGTCTTTCTTTTCCTGTTGGTGCTGGGGCTGGCGGTTCTTTTTTTTCATGCAAAAGGGGTCTTTAAGTGGTCGCAAAGGATTCGGTGAGTTCAATGGGAGATGAATGGGCGCCTCCCATTTTTCACATGGAGCTGGCTGAGAAATTTCAAAATGTTTGCCGCGCCATGTCCCTCTGGCCTCTGACCTTCGGGCTTGCCTGCTGTGCCATTGAAATGATGGCCGCCGGCATGGCCAGGTTTGATCTGGCACGTTTCGGGGCCGAGGTGTTCCGGCCTTCCCCCCGCCAGTCGGATCTCATGATCGTGGCCGGCACCATCACCCGTAAACTGGCGCCTGCCATAGAGCGGTTATACGAACAGATGCCGGCGCCCAAATGGGTCATTGCCATGGGAAACTGTGCCATATCAGGGGGACCCTTCAGGTTCAAGGGGCAATACGCTGTTGTTGAAGGGGTGGACCGGATCATTCCCGTGGACGTGTATGTCCCAGGATGCCCGGCAAGGCCGGAAGCACTCCTTGAAGGGCTCTTTGAACTGCAGAAAAAGATCACCGGCCGGCGCTGGTGGCCCGAGATGCCGGGGGAAGCGGGAAGATGAAACCCCCATGGATGAAGGATCTTGATTTCCAGTGTCTGTGCCGGCATGATTTTGAAGAAAGAGGCGTTTCCTGGGGGCTCTTTCTGCCACCCCATCTGGTTTCCGAAGCCGTCCGGCGCCTGGATCAAAAGGAATATTTCCTGGAAGACATCTCCTGCGTGGATACCGTTGAGGGATTCGTGGTCATCTACCATTTCAGTTCCTGGGCCGGACCCGATCGGGTTGTACTCTATGCGATATTGAACCACCACGGGCCGCAAATTCCCACCATCAGCGACCGCTATGGGGGAGCCCTGTGGCATGAACGGGAGACAAGGGATTTTTTCGGTATCCATTTTTCGGGGCACCCGGATTTGACGCCGCTCCTTTTGCCGGAAGACATGACGGAACACCCCCTCCAAAAAGGGGAAAAGGATCGGGTGCCCTTAAGGGAACTGATACGTCCCGGTGAGATTGTGGAGCGAAAGCCCGACTTCCGGGTGTTTGAGGAGATGGACGGGGTTTCCCATGAATCCTGAACCGGCCCTAATAGATGAGCAGACCATGGTCATCAACATGGGTCCCCAGCATCCCTCCACCCACGGGGTGCTGAGAATCGTGCTGGTCTTGGACGGTGAGGTTATCGTCAAAGCGACGCCGGTTATCGGATACCTTCACCGAATGCATGAGAAGATGGGAGAGAATAGAACATGTCTCCAGTACATGCCCAATCTGGGACGCATCGACTACCTGAACCCGCTGGGATGGAACTGGGCCTATGTGGGAGCCCTTGAGCGTCTGGCGGGCATCCGGGTGCCGGAGCGGGCGGAGTATATAAGGGTTATTACGGCGGAGCTGAACCGCATCTCTTCTCATCTGGTCTGGTTCGGGGCCTATATCCTGGATCTGGGTGCTTTCACCCCCATCATGTACGCTTTTGAGGATCGTGAGAAGATTCTGGATCTCCTTCAGCCGGTGTCCGGATCCCGGCTCACCTACAGTTTCTTCCGCCCCGGCGGGGTGGCAAACGATGTGAGTGACGAATTCCTTCTGGAAACCCTTGCCTTTGTAAAATATATGAGGGACCGCCTTCCCATGTACCGGGACCTTGTGACCGACAATATCATCTTCCGCAAGCGTTCTGAAGGAGTGGGGGTCCTCTCCAAAGAGACCTGCCGGAAATACGGGGCAACCGGGCCCGTTCTGAGAGGGTCCAATCAGGCCTACGATATCCGGATCAGCGAACCCTATTCCATCTACCATCGTTTCGATTTTAGAATACCGGTTGAGGAGACGGGCGATGCCATGGGACGGTACCGGGTGCGCATGGCTGAGATGGCGGAAAGCCTAAACATCATCGAACAGGCCGTGGGCGGAATACCCACAGGCGAGCACATCGTCAAAAAGGCCCCCAAACCAAGATGGAAACCCCCGAAAGGAGATGCCTACTTTGCGGTGGAAGGGGCCCGGGGGAAGATCGGGGTCTATGTGGTCTCCGGCGGCGACAAATGCCCCTACCGGGTTAAACTGCGATCGCCCGGTTTCAGCAATCTGAGCCTTTTCGGGGAACTGGCAAAGGGTCATCTGCTGCAGGATGCGGTATCCATCCTGGGGAGCCTGGACCTGGTGATCCCCGAGATTGATCGGTAAAGGGAAGGGCATGACCTTTGACCAAGTACAATTGCTGAGGATGATTGCCGCGGTTATTGTGACGGCGCTCTTTGTGGCGGTGAGTGTCATCTTTCTGGTCTATCTGGAGCGTAAGGTGGCGGGGCACGTGCATCGCCGGCCGGGACCCTTTGAGGTGGGGCCCCACGGCATGTTTCAAACGGTTGCCGATGCCGTCAAACTCCTTTCAAAGCAGCCCCTCAAACCGGACGGCGCCGATCCGCTTCTTTTCTGGCTGGCGCCAGTGGCCGCCTTTGCACCGACCCTGCTGTTATTGCTTCCCGTCCCCTTTGGCCCGATCCTTACCGGACTGGAGGTGAATCTGGGACTGCTGCTCATTCTGGCATTTTCAAGCATCAACGTGCTGGCGCTCTGCCTGGCGGGATGGGGTTCCGACAACAAGTGGTCCATGCTGGGAGCGGCCCGTTCCGTGGCCCAGGCGGTGGGCTATGAGATCCCCCTGCTTTTGGCGGTATTGGCGGTGACGTTGATGAGCGGCACGCTCAATCTGACCGAGATGGTGGCGCAACAGGGACCCTATCCATGGCATTGGAACGTGGTGACCCAGCCATTGGCATTTTTCATTTATTTCATTTGCGCCGTGGCCGAAACCAATCGGAACCCCTTTGATCTGCCGGAGGCGGAAAGCGAGCTGACAGCCGGATTTCACACGGAGTATTCCGGCATGGGATTCGGGCTCTTTTTTCTGGCGGAATACACCAACATGATTGTCGTCTGTAGCGTCTGTACCGCCCTGTTTCTGGGGGGCTGGCAGGGGCCTTTCCTGCCGGGGGTCTGGTGGTTTTTGGCGAAGATGTACGTGCTGCTGCTGATCATGATGTGGTTTCGGTGGACGTTCCCCCGCCTTCGATTTGACCAGCTGTTGAACCTGAACTGGAAGTGGCTGTTGCCCCTGTCGCTTGTTAACCTCATGGTGACGGCACTGGTGATGAAGCTGTTTTAATGCCTGTTTTTAGGTATTGGATATAACCATATGAATACACTTGCCAAAATTGGTGAAGATGTGCTTGGAATCTGGAGTCTTGTAAAGGGTCTCAAGATAACGGGCACCTCTTTTTTTAAAAAGCAGGTCACCGTCCATTACCCCAGGGCCTTTCTCGATAATCTGTCCAGTTTCAGGGGGTCTCTCGAACTGATCCCCAATCCCGAAGATCCTAAAGCGCCCCTTTGCATTGCCTGCATGACATGTGTTTCCACCTGTCCCACCGGGGCCATCCGGGTGGTCAAGAAAAAGGTGCCGAAACCTGCCGAAGGAATATCGGGTGATCGTGAAACGGTGACAAAGCCCAAAGGGCCGGGAAAATTCACCTATGACTATACCGTTTGCTGCCAGTGCGCCCTCTGTGTGGAGCATTGCCCCAAGGGGGCCATCGGGCTTGCGGGAAATCCCTTTTCAGCCAGTGTCAGGAAAGAAGATTTCAAGCGCAACCTTCTTGCGGGGTTTAAGACAGATGAATCCCGGAAAGATGCAGAAAAAGGATTCTAGACTTTAAAAAAATGGTTTAATCTATGGAAATGCTTCCTAAAGCTGCATTTGTTTTCTATTCCCTGATAATTGTCATCGGCTCGCTGACCGCCGTCATATCCAAGAGCCTGGTGCGTGCCCTGGTGGGGCTGGTTGCCGTGATGATCGCCATTGCGGGCATGTATCTGCTGATGGCGGCCCCCTTTATCGCCTTTATGCAGATCCTCATCTATGTGGCCGGCATAAGCGTCCTCATCTTCTTTGCCATCATGCTTTCGAGGGCCTCCGCAAAAGGGGATGAGGCCGGCGATGTTTCTTTTAAGAGAGCCGCCAATGCCCTGGCATGCCTCTTGGTACCGGCCGTGGTGCTATCGGTCATCATTACAATGTATCCTGAAAAGGCCCTCGAGGTGCCTTCGGATGTGCCGGCCCGATTGCTCGGAAAGGGGATGTTGGGATCTTACGTGCTCCCTTTTGAACTGATATCGGTGGTACTGTTTGCCGCCATGGCCGGGGCCGTGCTGGCGGCGTGGCGGAAGCGGGGTGGGAAATGAGCAATCTCATGCTCTTTCAACTGGTGGGCGTCTTTCTCTTTTCCGTGGGCATCGCGGGCCTGGTATGGCGAAAGACCCTTGTGGGGATGCTCATTGCCCTTGAACTGATGATCAACGGTGCGGGTCTTTCAATCGTGGCAGCAGCCCAGCTGACAAACGGTGATGCCATTAAGGGGCAGCTGGCGGCCCTCTTCGTAATGGGACTTGCCGCCGCCGAGGCCACCTTGTTGCTGGCCATTATCCTGGTTGTGGCAAGACGGTTTAAGGGTTCCGGAACCGATGGTGTTTTTGAAATGAAAGGATGAGGCCCTTGGGTGCCCACTTTGACATCATCAACAGCATCCGCCCGGTATTACCGGTGGCAATCACCTTTGGGGCCCCGTTTTTCATCCGCCTGATGGCAAAGGATCAGAACCGCCGGGAGGCTGTTTCCTTTGTTTTCTCAAGCATGGCGTTTCTGGCGGTGGTTTCCATGGCCCCCGGCATCCTTGAAGGAAACATCTACGCTTTTACCCTCTTTCAAATCCTGCCGGGCATGACGGTCAGCTTTCTGGCGGACGGTTTGAGCATGGTTTTTGCCCTGATATCGTCATTTTTATGGATCCTGACCACCAGTTACAATATCGGGTACATGCGGACCCTCAAAGAGCATGCCCAGACCCGCTACTACATCTGTTTCGGCGTGGCCGTATTCGGCGCCCAAGGGGTCGCTTTTTCGGGGAACCTGTTTACCCTCTATCTTTTCTACGAAATCATCACCCTCTTCACCTATCCCCTTGTGGCCCACTACCAGAACAAGGAGGCCTTTTCGGCGGGAAAGAAATACCTGGTCTATCTTCTCGGCACTTCAAAGCTCTTTTTTCTCCCGGCCATGATTCTGACCTATGTTGTGTGCGGAACCCTCGATTTCAGGCTGGGAGATCTTTACAAGGGGATCTTTCCGGCGGATGCCAACCCGGTGCTGCTCATCGTGATCTATGTTCTGTTTCTGGCGGGCCTCACCAAAACGGCCATGATGCCCCTTCACAACTGGCTGCCGTCGGCCATGGTGGCGCCCACACCGGTTTCGGGCCTTCTCCACGCGGTGGCGGTGGTAAAGGCGGGGGCATTTTCCGTTTGCCGGATCATGCTCTCCTGCTTTGGACTGGATGCGTTGCATGACCTGGGCCTCGGCATGCCCACCGCCTATTTGGCGGGGTTTACCATCATTGCCGCGGCCCTGATTGCGCTCACAAAGGATGACATCAAGGCCCGGATCGCCTACAGCACCGTGAGTCATCTCTCCTACATCGTCATGGGGGTTGCCATGTTGAGCTGGGGAGGGGTTGAAGGGGGTGTTTCCGCCATCGCCCATGACGCCTTTCCCAAGATCACCCTGTTTTTCGCCGCCGGCTGCATCATGGTGGTGACCGGTTCCAAGAAGATCAGCCTCATGAACGGGCTGGGCCGCCGAATGCCGTGGACCTTTGGCGCTTTTGCGCTGGCGACCCTCTCCTTTATCGGTTTGGCCCCGGCCAGCGGCTTTTTAAGCAAGTTCTACCTCATCACCGGTGCCGCCGACGCGGGACAGACATTTCCCATGGTGGTCATTCTGATCAGCGTGCTGCTGAACATGGCCTACTTCGGTCCCATTGTCATACGGGGGTTCTTCATGCCGGCCGTCAAAAGCGTTGATTTAAGCCGTTATGCCGAAGCGCCCAGAACCATGGTGATCCCCATGTTCATGATCGCCCTGCTGTCGCTCCTTATCGGGTTCTACCCCCAGACCTTCGTGGATTTCGTGGATGTTTATGGAAGATTCGGGAGATAAAGGGCCATGAATCTTATTGCCATGGACTTTGTTGAAGGCAGTTTTCTCCATCCGGCCACACCCTTTGTCATCCTGGGGGTGATCCTGCCCTTTCTTCGGGGCAGGTTCTGGCGCTGGCTGATGTTCATTCCCCCTGCCATGGCCGTTTTTCTGACCCTTCATGCGCACCCGGGCATTTACTGGCAAGTCTCCTACGTGGGACAGGTATTGGTGCTGGGACGGGTGGACGCCCTCTCCCTGCCGTTCATCATTCTTTTCGCCCTTATGACACCCATCTGTATTCTTTTCTCCTTTCATGTGCGGGAAAAAGCCCAGCATGTTGCGTCCCTCTTTTTCATGGGGGCCGCTTTCGGCAGCGTTCTTGCGGGGGATTACTGGACCCTCTACCTTTTCTGGCAGGGGATGACCGTTTCTTCCTCCTTTCTCATTTGGCTGAACCGGAAAGGGGATGCATCAAAGACAGGCTTTTTATACATGATGTTCCTCCTCTTGAGCAGCGTGCTCCTGCTGGCGGGAATTCTTCTAAGACAGAGAATCAGCGGCACCTTTGTCTTCGGACCCGCCGAAGGGAAGCTCATGTTTCATTATGACTACTTCATTCTGGGGGCTTTCGCCATCAATGCCGCCCTTGTACCGGTTCATGCCTGGATGACCCAGGGGCTTCCGAAAGCGACCATCCCGGGTGCTGTTCTCCTGTCCGTTTTCGGCATTAAAACGGCCCTCTACGCCATGGCCCGGTGTTACGCGGGCCTGGATATCCTGATCGTTCTGGGGGCGATTGCCGCGGTTTACGGTGGGTTCCACGCGCTCTTTTCAAATAATATAAGGAGAATCATTGCCTATCTCCTGGTGGCCCAAACGGGATTGATGGTGACGGGCATCGGAATGGACGCACAGGCGGCCCGGGAAGGGGCCGTTTTTCTGGCATACGCCAACACCTTTTACACCGCTCTTCTGCTCATGAGCATGGGTGCCATCATCCACGCCACCGGGGAAGACCAATTGTTGCGACTGGGTCATCTGGCGGGAAAGCTTCCCTTTTTGGCGGTTTCAACCCTGATAGGTGTTCTGGCCCTTTGTGCGGTGCCGTTCTTCAGCGGTTTTCCAGGCATCTCTCTGATTCTTGAGGAAGCCTTGAAGCTCGCGGCCCCCATTCCGGGTTCGATGCTGGTGCTTTTATTGGGGTTTGCCATTTTACTGATCATTATGGCCGGCGGACTGCGCCTGCCGTATTACGTTTTCTTGTTCAAAAGGAGCGGGAACCCAATCATCCACGGAAATTTGCCCCGAAACATGGTGGCGGCCACGACCGTGACCGGCCTCTTCTGTCTGATCCAGGGCCTTTTCCCTGAAAGACTCATCCGTCTTTTGTCATACCCGGTGGAAACCCTTTCCATGACCTTTATAAAACTGACCATTGGCGTTCTTTTTCCCGCTGCCACCCTCATGCTCTTCATTTTCCTGAGCCCGCTGCTGAAGCCGAAAGATCATGAACCGCCCGATTTTGAAAGGGTCTACCAATGGATCGGCCGGCTCGTCATGATGCTATTGTCCAAACCCCTTGCGTGGGCGGACAGCGCTTTTTCGAAAATCTATGGTACCGTCTTTTTAAGGGCATTCAATTATATGGCACGGGCCTCGGATGCCCTGGACCGAAAGGGCATTGACGGTGCCGTGAACCGGACGGCAACTTCGGTCATGTTTTTAAGCCGAATGTCAACCAAGCTTCAATCCCGCTCTTTGCAGGATCAACTGGCCCGAATGATGCTGCTGGTGCTGGCGGTTGTGGTACTCATCTGGCTCTGGTGAACAGCCCCATGATCGATATGCATCTTCCCATTCTGAGTTCTCTTATTCTGCTGCCGCTTATGGGCGCTTTCCCCACGCTGTTTATGAAAACCCATCAAACCATCAGATGGTGGATGGTTGCCCTGTCACTGGCCGAATTGTCCATGGGGCTTTTTCTGTTTCGCTTTCAAACGGGCGTATCGGATTTTCAGTTCGTTGAATCCGTCCCATGGGTGTCCGGCTGGGGCCTTCAGTACCTTCTGGGGGTGGACGGCATCAGCCTGCTCATGGTGGCGTTGACGCTTCTGATGTTTCCTCTGTGCGTTCTTTTTTCATGGACATCCGTTAAAGAGCGGGTCAGGGAATTTCACCTCTGTGTGACATTTCTTGTTTCAGCTTTGATCGGGGTTTTTTCGGCCCTGGACCTGGTGCTCTTTTATCTGTTCTGGGAAGCCATCCTCATTCCCGCCTACCTTCTGATTTCCCTTTGGGGAGGTACCCAAAGAGACGGGGCAGCACTCAAATTCATTCTCTATACCCTGGCCGGCAGCGCACTGCTCCTGGTGGTGGTCATCGCTTTTCGCGTGGAAGGAGGGTCTTTCGCCATCCCCGCACTCATGTCCCGCGCCTTTAAGCTTGAATTTCAGTATTGGATGTTTTTGATCATGGCATTTGCTTTTGCGGTGAAAGTCCCGCTCTTTCCCTTTCACACATGGCTGCCGGCGGCCTACACGGAAGCACCCATTGCCGGAAGCATCCTTCTTTCGGCGGTGATGGCCAAAATGGGGGCCTACGGGTTTTTGCGCCTGGCACTTCCCCTCACCCCGGACGCGGCCAGGCTTTTTGCGCCCCTGATCATTGCCATGGCCGTCTGTTCCATCATTTACGGGGGGCTCTTGGCATTTGCACAATCAAAACTCAAAGGGATTATTGCCTACTCTTCCCTGGGGCACATGGGATTTGTGGTGCTGGGGATTTTTCTCTTCAACCTGAACGGGGCCCAGGGGGCGCTCATCCAGATGTTCAATCACGGCATCACCACCGGCAGCCTCTTTGCCATGGCAGGGGTTCTGTACTCCCGCAGCGGGCGCCATGAGATTTCGGGGAATCTGGGCCTCGGGAAATTCGTGCCGGTGATGCTGGGTTTCTGGGGCTTTTTCGCTTTTGCGGGCTTTGCCTTTCCGGGAATGAACAATTTTGTGGGCGAGTTCCTGATTCTGGCCGGCACTTTTGAGAGAAATCTGTGGGTCGGGGCCGTTGCCGTTCCGGGAGCGCTGCTGGCGGCGGCTTACATGCTGAGACCCACCCAGAGAATGACCTGGGGGGAGCCGTCTACGGCGAAAACCTGGCGCGATATGACCGTCAGGGAATGGGTTCCCCTGGTGCCCATGGCGTTCCTGGTGCTCTACCTGGGATTGGCGCCGGGGCTCTGCCTCAAAATAATGAACCCAACCCTGAAACAGTTGATCGCTCCCTTTGAATCCCAAAGGGCGGAAAAAGCCCTTCTGACATCCTCCGAAAGGGAGGTGTCGCTCCATGGCCGGCCACACAGGGGAGGGGAACAATGAAAGCATTGATACTCCTGCCCGAACTGTTCCAGCTGCTCATGGTGGCGGTCCTCTTTCTTGCAAGCATTCTCCAAAGGGACCGGGTGGCCCGGTTGAAACCGTGGCTTCCCTGGGCAGCCATGTTGGGGGTTCTCGTCTCGCTCGGGTCCCTGGGACAAACGGGACTCCTTTTTTCCGGAACCTATCAGGTGGACCGGCTGAGCCAGTTCTTCAAGATGACCGTGAGTCTCGGTTTCTTCCTGACCGTGATAAACGGGCTGGCGCAACCCCGGCTTGAAAAGGAGAAGAAATGCGACTACTTTCTTTTCATGGCCCTTTCCGCCTGGGGGTTGATGCTCCTTTGCTCCGCCGTGGAATTGATCAGCATCTATCTGGCCCTGGAACTGGCCAGCTTCAGCCTCTTTCCTTTGGTACCCCTTAAAACCGCCAGCCGCCGGGCCGCGGAGGCCGGCGTAAAATACGTGTTCATGGGCTGTGTGGCCACCACCGTGGGACTCTTCGGTTTTTCATACCTCCTGGCCTCACAGCACAGCACGGACCTGGCTCAATTGGTGCAGATGAACTGGTCCTGGTCCCACAGCCCCATGGCGGTCCTGGGCCTGGTTCTTTTCCTTTCGGGACTCCTCTTTAAACTGGCCTTTTTTCCCTTTCATTTCTGGGCCCCGGACGTTTACCAAGGTGCCGGCAATGAAACCGCCGCCTACATTGCGGCGCTGCCCAAAGTCGGGGCCGTGGCGGTATTGGTCCGCTTTGCACCGCTTTTAAAACCGGGTCTTGAAATCACAACGGTTTTGGCCCTTCTATCTGCCGTTTCCATGACCTATGGAAATCTCGCGGCCCTTGTGCAAAAGGATCTGAAGCGCATCTTGGGGTATTCCGCCATCGCCCATGCCGGTTATCTCATGGTGGGGGTTGTGGCGGGGACGACCCGTGGCGCCGAGGCAGCGGCCTTTTATGCTTTCAGCTATGTTTTGATGAACTTCGCCTGTTTCTGGGTGCTCTGCCGGGAATCGAGGGACGGGCGGAATCTAACGCTGGAAGACCTCTCCGGCCTGTCCAAGCGGGCCCCGGCCCTGGCCTTTGCCCTGGCCGCGGGGGCAGTGGCCCTGGTGGGTTTGCCGCCCACCGCGGGGTTTATGGGGAAATTCTTTCTGCTCGCAGCCGCCTGGAACAGAGGCTTCAACTGGCTGGTGGTGGTTGCGGCCGCCAACGTGGCCATCGGTCTCTTCTACTATTTGAATCTGGTAAGGTGGGCTTACACAAAAGAGGGCGGGATTGCCACCAAACCGGCCCACGGAACGGAAACGGACCGTTCCATGTTGGCCCTGTCCGGGGGGCTCTTGCTGGCCGGGCTTGTGGTCCTGTTCGGGATTCTACCGAATCTGGTTTTCAGAATGATGATGTCTTGATAGAGTAATAGATCTTTTCTGATAGGATTGGGAGGAACCATGAGCAAAATACTGGCAGTCGACAATGATCCTTTCATTTTGGCGTTTTTAACGGATGTTCTCACCGCCAAGGGGCATGAAGTGCTCACCGCCAAGGACGGACTTCAAGCAGTGGATGTGCTGGACGTGCACACGCCCGATATTATTTTTGTTGACCTGGTGATGCCCAATATCGGCGGCAAACGGCTCTGCAAGATCATCAGGGCCATGCGAAGACTGGAGCATGTCTATCTCGTGGTTCTCTCCGCCACCCTGGAAAAAGAACGGAAAGAACTGGAAGCGCTGGGAGTGGACCGCTGCATATCAAAGGGGTCCATTGAAGCCATGACCAGGGATGTTTTGACCGCCGTTGAACGGCGGGATTCAGAGCCGGTTTCCGATTTGGGGGATAAAAGGGGTTTAGGGGAGGAAACACCCGCTTTTGAATCCGTCATTGAGGAGCTTTTTTCCGTCAAGAAACACTTTGAAGGGATTTTTGAGCGGATGAGCGAAGGGATCCTCGAAGTATCGGCGGACAAACGCGTGGTTTACGCCAATCCCGCGGTCCTTTCCATGATAGGAGAACGGGAGGAAGATGTCCTGGCATCCCCCGTGGGGGAGCTGTTTCCCCCAAAATACCGAAGACAGGTGCTTGAACTCATGACCGCCGTGAGTGGATCATCAGGAGACAAAACAGAGGATATCCTGATCAGCATGAACGGCTTTCATTTGCTGGTGAAGGCTCTTTTGATGAATAATGGCGAGTTTTCCGTGATCATTTTAAACGACGTAACCATGCAGAAGGAGGCTGAGAAGGCCCTCCAGCAAAGAAATCGCGAGCTGGAACTCCTCAATCTCTCGGGACGCGCGTTCAATTCCAGTCTGAAACTGGACCAGGTGCTGGCCACGGTTTTGGAGGAACTGCGGGGGTTCGTGGATGTTCTTGGCAGCACCATTTGGCTCACGGAGCCGGACAGTGATAATCTCGTGTGCCGGCAGGCAGCCGGGATTTGCGCCAATGATTTAAACGGCTGGCGCCTTGCGCCCGGACAGGGGCTGGCGGGATGGGTCGCCAAGCATGGAGAATCCGTCAATGTGCGGGATACCCGTACCGATTCCCGCCACTTCAAGGGTGTGGACGAAAGCACGGGCTATGAGATCAGGTCGATTCTGGGTGTGCCGCTCATGAGCAAGGGAAAACCGATCGGTGTGATCCAGGTGGTGGATACCGCACCCGGTGTATTTGATGGGTCCCACCGGAGACTCCTTGAATGGGTGGCCGCATCAGCCGCTATTGCCATTTTAAACGCACGGCTTTACGAACAGGCCAGAAATGAGATCAGGGAAAAAGAGAAAGCCAAGGCGGAACTTGACAAAAGCCTTGAAGCCTTAAGCCGGACACTCAGCGGAACCATTCAGGCCATGGCCCTGATTGTGGAGATCAAGGACCCCTATACGGCCGGCCACCAGCGGCGGGTTTCCTTGCTGGCGCAGGCCATGGGGAGGAGACTGGGGCTATCGCAGGCGCGCATTGAAACCCTTCGAATTTCCGGCCTGATTCACGATATCGGAAAGATGGCGACCCCTTCGGCGATTTTGAGTAAGCCGGGGGCTCTCAATATCAATGAGTTTGCGCTGATTCAAGGACATGCCCAAGTCGGGTTTCAGGTCCTCAGGGAGGTGACGTTTCCCTCTCCCGTGGCTGAAATCGTTCATCAGCACCATGAACGGATGGACGGATCAGGATATCCCAGAGGCCTTTCGGGCAACGATCTCCTGTTGGAGTCCAGGATACTGGCCGTTGCGGACGTGGTGGAAGCCATGGCCAGCCACCGGCCCTACCGTGCGGCCCGCGGTATTCCTTCAGCCCTGGAAGAGATTGAACGGTTCAAGGGGAGCCGCTATGACCCCGAGGTGGTGAAGGTCTGCCTGGATATATTCCGTTCAGGCGGTTTTCAGTTCGAATAGTGCCGTGTGGGCGTTATTACCCCCTTGCTTCCACCCGCAGAACAAGGGGTTCCAGAATTTCATCTGAGGCCGGTTCACAACCGGTCTCACGTTCCAGATAGGCCCGGTTCATAATGAAGATGTATTCATCCAAAGGGATGGCCAGATATCCCGAGGAAGGGATTTCGAGGCAGTATTTCTCTTTATTCCCCTCTGGTCCGCAGCTGCGGGCGATTTTGGCCACATAAAAGAGATCTGCTTCCGGTTCGTCCGGAAGATATTTATCGGCACTCCCCAGAAGCTCGTCTCCTCGCAGTGATCCGATTCCCAGCTGCTTTTCAAGATAGTAGGGGGTGATATTGGTATAGGTCCCTTTTCCCGTGAGCGCATGGTTGATGCCGATCACCATGAGAAAATCGTCCCCGCTGTCGGAGAGTTTGAATGATTTTCCGGTGATTCCCAGTTCCACATAGGGGAAGATGCCGTACTGGGCATCATGATTATCCCCCAGACAGAACTGGCTGTTTCTGATGCATTCAACCCCTTCCACCGGCGCGAAAATAGTGGGACGTTCGGTGACCGTTCGCCTAGGGCTTTGAACTTCCGCCCGGACGGCGTCCAAAAGTTTTAGCTGGATTTCGCGGAGAGGCGCCTCGGTGGTGCCTGTTCCCGGTTGCACCAGCCCTGGAAAGGCAAAGGGGGCGGGTGTGGATTCCGTCATGGGCGTGATGCGGAACAGATGGCCCGGCGGATGATTCAAGTACGCTTCCCCCGCGCCCTCGGGATCCGCGAAGACAGCCACCCGAAAGAGCATCGTAAAGGTATCCGCGTATTCCCCGTAGCCCATGTTCAGCAGTTGTCCACTGCCGTGTTCGGCGTCATCCAAAGCGGGGATAATGTCCGTGTTGATAATTTGCGGGGCGTATCCGCTGCTTGAGAGGGCCTCTCGGACGATGGCATCGATCCCTTTGTCGGCCGTACTGATCACGACGGTCTCTTTGTTGAAGGGATCAGATGCCGTGGAGGCGGTTTGCGCAAGAGGTGCGGCGGTTTTGAGGGTGAGGTTGTTGAGGGTGTTTCCGAGACTTGCAAAAATATCCTTAGGTTCCATGGATCCGTTGATCGATTCGTAGCGCTGAAAGAGATAGGTGCGGAAACCAAAGTAGAGCACTTCAGGCGGTGTCTCACCGATATAGACGATGGCTTCATCCGGACGGAGCCGCCAAAGGGAGCGCTTCTCGAAATTGTCGATTTCTTCATCCCAGGGGAATAACAAAACGTCGGTGTCCGGTTCCCCGGGGCCCGGGGGCAGCCGGTACATGCCATAGGGGGATGTGGGGTTGTTGCCGAAGTACTTGGGCATCTCCCATTCATCCTGAAGACGAAAGAAGAACATTTCCCCTTCCTGCACAAGGTAGCCGCGGGATTCAAGGGCCGCAACGAATCTCTGGATTTGTGTGGCGGCACCACTGTCGGTGCTGGAATCGCTGCACCCAAAAAAGGGGATGCCGAGAAAGCAGATCATGAAAATGGCAATCATTGTGTGTCTCATGATTCCTCCTGCAGTTAAAAACCGAGCCTGTCTCCTTTATATCGGTTTTTGCGGGGTGATTGCAAGGTCTGTTTTTGGTGTGTTTCCATGGAGAAACAGCCGTTTTGGGCGATCTCTGGGCCACACACGGGAAGGGCTTATTGCGGGGAAACGGTGGTGGCGGATCTGCCTTGGACCTCGAATATGGCAAACGCGGGGTTGAAGTAATCGTAATTCCGTTTGAAGCGGCCATACATTGCGGAGTCGGTGTTCACCGCTGTCGCGCCAACGCATTGGGATAATTAGCCCCGGAATTCACGTCAACGGGTAATTGGAAATGAGTCGCAAAATTACGTGCGAAATGGGACTTATGGATTTCGTGAGTCTGCCAGGACGTGATTGAGCGTCAGACCGTGAATCCGCTTGAAATGGCGAAGGTTTCCGGTAACTAGCTCCAGATTATGGCCAATGGCTGTTGCCGCAATCTGAATGTCCGCATCAGGAAGGATCATACCTGTTTCTTCGAGATGAGCGCGGATGCTGCCGAAAACCTTGGCAATGCCGATGTCGTAAGGCAGAACTGTGACGGCGGGCAGAACTCGCTGTTCGATATTTGAAATATGTCGCTCTCGGTCATGGGAACGATAGGCACCTTTGTATAGTTCGCCTATCACAACAGCACTCGTAAATTGCTCTTCGCGAGCAACCCTCATTATCCATTTCACGTAGGCTGTTGCAGGGCGTGGGCGGAGAAGCTCCGAAATCGCATCAGTGTCAAAGAGGAATGCCATTGTCAGTGTTCGAGATCAGGGGTGTTGCGCTGTCCCTGCCGGGGGGAGGCGTCGAGTATTGAGGCCAATTCTTCGCTATTCTCCCAACCGCCTGCAATGCTGGCGAGCCCACTCTCCGGACCTGATTTCCTCAAACGTTCAAGGTGTTCAAGATCGCTGGGGCTAACAAGAGCGGCGACTGGTTTCCCGTGCCTAGTGATGATGAATGCATTGCCCGCTTCAACTTTGCGGATGCATTCTGAGAAGGTGGCCTTTGCCTCGGCCACGGATATGTTGCTCTCCATATTGGGCCTCCTTTTTGACCATTATGACCATTATGACCAGAATGTCAAGGATTGACTTCAGGCAATCACATAACATCGTCATTCCAGCCGACGCATGTTCACGGTATCATCGAAATAGCCCACCAATTGCAACACCTGAGCCCCCGATTCCTTGGCGGCTTGCGCCAGGGGCTCAAACCGCCTGTCATCCTGGAAGGTCTCACGCAGCACGACCTTCAGGCCCAGCCGATCCGACGACTTCAATGCTGCGTCAATACTTTTTTCAAATTGGGGACCGGCAGGTGATATAATAGCCTTTGTGGTGAGGTTGTGCATGCCCAGTAACTCGTTAAATCCCAGAGCAAACCGCTTGGCGGGAGGATGGACGCCAAACACATGGCGGTAACCTTGCTCCCAGATGGCGTTAGCGATGGCGCTGGGGGTCAGTGTGGGATGCCGTGTTGTTCGATGATCGGCAGGATCGCCAGAGTGATGGGGCTGGAAATGGTGCATCCCCCTTTATTGGGGTGATTGATAAGAAAAACTACAATTCAATTATCGGAAAAAAGTCTACAAAAAGGCATTTTTTTAATGCATAATCTGCTTTTTTCACCTGGCCGGAGTTGTGGGGGACAGGATACTTATTTCGTTTCCTGGAAGTGAGATGGATATAACGGATCCAAATTGAAAACATGGGTATCTCCTCTGGAATTTATGCTATATTGACATTTTTGAGGGCGATAAGAGTTTTATACTGGGTATTTGATACAGTTTTGACCAGGCTCCGCCGGGTGACGTCGAGAAGGAGGTTCAATTATGGATAGGACGGCCAGAACGGAAAGGCAGGAATTGCTTAAGCGAATCACCATCGATCCGAATATTGCCTTTGGCAAACCTTGCATTCGGGGTACTCGGGTATGGGTGTCTCTGATCGTGGACAATTTGGCCGCCGGCGTATCAGAGGATGAGATTATGTCCGCTTACCCAACCCTGAAAGAAGCTGATATTCGGGCGGCGATGGCCTATGCAGCCGAGTTGGCACGAGATCGTTACGTGGCCTTGGCTGTTTGAGGAATGACATGCGTTTCAAGCTTGACGAATGTGTGGATGTTCGTTTGACGGAGCTGTTTGAAACCGCTGGTCATGATGTGGAAACCGTTTTCAGTGAGGGAGTTTCTGGAGTTGCCGACAGAACCCTATATGAGTTGTGTTGCATTGAAAAGCGGACTCTTGTCACACAAGATATGGATTTTTCAAACCCTTTCGTTTTTGATCCGATTCCGACGGAAGGAATTGTGGTTTTACGCAACCCTTCACAGATTCTAACGGACTTAACCGTTTTGATGGAAGCAGCCGTTAAGCTCCTGTCAACAGAAAAACCTGCCGGACATCTTTGGGTAGTGGGAAAGAGCGGCATCCGCATATGGCCTGCTTAGAAAGCGGAGTTTGGCGTCAGGCCATGAGAACACACACCGGTGAGCTTGTCGGTTCGCGCCCGTCTTCATACCGGCAAGAAGGATTCAAAGTTGAGCTGCGAGGCGAATCTATCGGCAGAATGGTTGAGACGATGCGCATGTTCCTGGCGATACACGAGGCCAAGTTTCCCATTTCCATCGCCAATCCGGAGGGCGTCCGTAAACGGCTTCTGGCTCAAGACAATATCGGATTCATTCCGCTTTACGCCTCCCTGCACAGGGCCAACCAGCATTTCAGTCAGGATGAAGACGTATTCGACGTTATGCACTTCGATGATCTGGGCCGGTTCAAGCGTCGGATTACTCCTTTCGCCACGTGGGAACCTCTGTCTATCCTTAAACCAAAAGGCGCCTGAATGGAGTCGAAGATTCCGAGACACACCTAGATTGAATGAAGGCTTTGCCTTCAGCGTCGGTATGATGTTTTGTCATACCGAAGGTGGTCATAATGGCAACTTAAAAACAGCGATTACAATAGACGATAAATTATGAAAACCATGAAATAACCGGCGTCTGACATATCGCTGATAGGGACGGTGCACCGTCGCCGCACGGCATAGCGCGGGAGATTAGAATGACGGAACAATGGAAAATGAAATGGTGTCAGGTCTGCTTTTGGCGTAATCTTAACATGAACTTAATTTGGCTGTGACAGGCTGTTCACTTGAAAGCATGATGCGTCTCGTACTAAAGACAAAGATACAAAAGCTATCCTTCTTGGTGGTGGTCGTCTCCATTGCAATCATTATCTTGTTTGTTCTTAAGCTTTTTATTTTAGGCGCCATTATCTTATGTGCGTTGATCATTATGATTGTTGTCTGGTATCGGATGCTTGGAGAAGAGCTGTTCGTTTACGATCTTAAGCGGAATTCGTATCGACTGCCGTTTAAGAAGATCATTGGTGATATGAAGCCTGAAAAAGGGATGGCCGTGATAAAACGACTGGAAAAAAAAGGGATTGTGAAGTTTGAAAACGGAACCGTTCACCTTCTAAAAAGAGGCCGGATCACTGCCTTCGAAGAGAGAATGAAGCAAAAGAAGCGAAAGACCTGAAACGGGTTGGGATCGGAAGTCGATTCTTTGAAAAACCGTTTATGGCACCTGGGCGTTCTTGAATGAAAAGGATAATTGTGACGAAAAAGTGAGGTGAGATATGCAACAGTGCAAAATAACCGTCTTAAGAAAAACCATAGATGAAGAACTTGCAAAAGAATACTGCCTCAATGAAACGGGCGTTTGCACTGCATTTGAGGTGGGGCAGGAATTCATTGCCAAATATCCCCAAAAGGAACCGGATAATTTTCCATGCTCCGGAGCATGGTCCAGTATTTCAGACTTTGTTTTCGTGCTTTTGTCGGGAGGAAATTTCGGTCCTTCCAGCTGGAAGTGGATGAAGGATGACCGCACCATGATTTGCTGTTGTCCGGATGGCGTTAGACCGGTCATATTCAAGATCGAGGTAATGGAACAGGTGCTCCAATGAATGATTTCCCTGATTTTATGAAGTCGGAAAAGAACCTGATTTCAGGAGCATCACAATCAACCGGCGTTAAAGGTTGGGTGTACGACGGGGCCGATGACACCCAGATGGCCTTTTGGATCTGTGAAGTTGACGGCATCTCAGAGGAGCACGTCCACGCCTATGATGAGTACTTCACGGTTGTACAAGGCACATATACGCTGATGATGAATGGGCAAAGGACCCATGTGAAAAAGGGGGACGAATATTATATCCCCAAAAACGTCCCACATGCCGGGGAGTTCACGGCAGGTACCCGCACGATCCATTGTTTCGGAGGTAAGCGCGCAAATCGCGCAAACCAAAAGGGCTGAGTGAGACCTGGGGAAACCGCAACATTTTGGACCATGGAATGACATCCATCACGAATGAACAAACGGAATATTTGTCCTACAATTTCCATAAGATCGTAATGCCCAATCAAAGAATTGATGCGGTTTCCTTTGAGGATTGCTCTTTTACAGAGTGTGATTTTCGCGAAGGGGCATTTACCGACTGCAGATTCATCGATTGCCGTTTTTCAAAATGCAACCTTACCGTCACAAGAATGGATGATTGTCGGTTTCAGGAGGTGATATTTGAAGAGTGCAAGGTTATCGGAATTGACTGGACAAAGGCAAAATGGCCGAGTATTCCGCTTTTTTCGCCGATAAAGTTCTTCAAATGCATCATCAATGATTCTACTTTTATGGGGCTCAGCCTAAACGAGATCGTCATTGAAGATAGCAAAGCTCATGAGGTAGATTTTAGGGAAGGCAGTTTCCGTGATGCCAAATTTGCTTTCACGGATTTTGCCAACAGCCTTTTTAATGAAACCGATCTTTCAGGATCGGATTTCACGGAGGCCGTAAATTACCAAATCGATATTCATCATAACGTCATTAAAGGGGCGAAATTCAGCCGATATGAAGCGGTAAGTCTGCTTGAAAGCCTGGGCGTTGAATTGGTGGATTAATAGATCACGCAAACAGGTTTCCGCCCCCAGACCCCATTGTTCGGCAGAAGAGGCCACGTGAAAAAATCCGTGCTCATATTTGATTTCGACTACACTCTGGCGGACTCTTCCAAAGGGACCGTTGAGTGCATCAACCACGCGTTACGGATAATGGGAGAACCGCCCCGGTCGTGGGAGGATTGCTGCGGGACAATCGGGCTTTCATTGTTCGACACGTACAAATCGCTTACAGGAAATGATGATCCGGAAAAAGGCGTTGTGTTTCGCCGCCTTTTTGTTAAAAGAGCCGATCAGATGATGGCAGCCAACACCATCCTCTATGATGGCGTTCGCGCTTCAATCCATCGAATGGCTTCCTCCGGCTTCATCCTGGGAATACTGAGCACGAAATTCCGGTATCGGATACACCAGATACTCGATCGCTACGACCTTGCCCACCGGTTTTCCATGATTGTCGGCGGGGAAGATGTTAAGCGGTATAAACCGGACCCGGAAGGGCTCCATCGGTTTTTAAGGAAGACATCCGTGAACCCTGAGGAGGCGCTATTGGTGGGAGACAGTCTTACGGATGCGGAAACCGCTCTTCGGGGGGGGATTGATTTTGCCGCGGTGCTGACGGGAACAACATCCGCCGATCAATTCTCTGACTATTCTCCCAAAATCATACTGGAATCGGTCGTTGAAATTGAGGATCACGCCGAACCCGTTATCAAAAGGAGGAGTTGAACATGAACATTGCCGTATTGAGCTGCAAAAACATTAAGGATGAAACCTGTATCGGCTGCCATCGCTGTTTGATGGGATTTGACAAGAAAGAAGGGGAGTTTGAAAGATACAAAGAGACGGACGCCAGGCTCAGGGGCCTGATTCATTGCGGCGGATGTCCGGGCACTTCACCGGTTCTCCGCCTTGTGGGGCTCAAGACCTGGATGGCGCCCATGGGGGAGACCATCGATGCGGTCCATATCGGCACGTGTCTTCTGGACAACTGCCCCCACAAGGAGACGATCATCGATAAGGTGAAGGCAAAGGCGGGTGTTGAAGTGATTGAAGGGACCCATCCCTACCGGCCGGACCAGGTGTTCGGCGCCTCCTAGCCGATGTCCACCCATTTGAAGTGCAAGATATGAAATGATAGTGCCCAGCCTGAAAGGCCGGACGCTATCATTATCTGGGCTTTCCTATTTTTTAAACGGAATGGCATCGGCTTCGTAGTGAGGCAGGTCCCTTTTTAATATCTCCCAATCTCTCTTTTCATCCCCTCTATTTGTCGTTCAATCCTTTGATTTCCCATTTCATCGCAATTGAATTGTGTCATGGCGCCCCCATCTGTACAACTGCCAACAGGTTCGTTCATGGGTGTTTCCTGGAATCCCGGCGGCCCAAACGATCCATTCAATAATCCATTTTCGAGATTGGAGGCAATAATGAAAAAAGCAATTCTGATCGGTTTAATGCTGTCCATGATACCCGCCACCCTCTTTGCCGCAAACATCACATTTGTCATCGAGGAATTGAAATATAACGATGGCAAAATTCAAGTGGGAATCTTCGACAAAGCCGAGTCCTTTCCCGATTCCGAAAAAAGAATTAAAGGATGTTTGAACCAAGGTGAAATTAGAGACAACCTAGCCCGAATCGAATGTGAGTTGGCGCCGGGCAAATATGCCGCGGCCATATTCCACGACAGAAACAACAACGGAAAGCTGGATAAGAATTTCATTGGTATCCCCAAGGAAGGATACGGTTTTTCAAACAACGCCAGAGGAACCTTCGGACCGCCGGATTTTGAAGAAGCGGTTTTTTCCGTGGGGAGTGAAGATATTGAAATGAACATCAGACTGCAATACTGAGCCTTATGATGGAAGGGTTTTTCCTTGGCATTTCAAGTGGCACTGTTTGCCTGGCCCATTGCCTCCCCGTGATGGTTCCCTACTTTCTGGGGGAAGCAAATGGCGTGAAAAGAAGCGTTCTCGGCTTGATGCAGTTTCTTTTGGGACGCTTCATGGGATATGTCTTGTTCGGGTGTGTTGCCTGGATCGCCGGTCGGTTTTTGTTCCATTCATCGGCAAACCGTGAATTGTTGTTTGGCGTGGTTTACCTGATACTTTCCTTGCTGATGGCGTTCTATGGACTCTTTGGCGCAAAAGAGCGGTGCAAGATCAATCACTATAACCATGTGATCGGAAGGTTCTTCACCGATAAAAAGTGGGTCATTGCGGTTGCTTTGGGTTTTCTTACGGGAATCAACTTCTGTCCGCCTTTTTTATTGGCGTTCTCATCATCGGCCCATACCGGGGATAGTCTGTTTCAGAGTGTTGTTTACTTTGTCCAGTTCTTCCTGGGAACTGCTCTCTATTTTATACCGGTCGTATTGCTGGGATTCGGGAACCTGTTAGCGAAATTAAGAACCATCGGAAAGATGACGGCCGTCGTAATGGCACTCTATTTTTTCTACAAAGGAACAACAATGATTGCAGGAGGAGTCATCGTCTCATGAAATCATTAGCGATCAGGGCTGATGGGAGCGTGGAATGGAAAAAGCTCGTAAACGCAATTCTGCTTTCCCTGCCCGCCTTTTTAATTATCTGGTTTTTCTCCACAAGGGGCCGGATTCCGGCGCCTGATATTGAAGGAATGTCCAATCTGATTGCGATTCTGTATCTATCCGCCTTGTTCTTCCTCATGCAATATACGGGGAAGACATATGCTTACAGGAAACTCCTTTTCGTGTCCATCGCCCTCTGTTTTCCCATCCCTTTCATCAGCAATCTCATTGCCGCAAGGGGAAGCATGACCATCAACGCGGAAGAGTTACTGAGTTCCAGCGTTCCCTTTTGCCATTTGGTAATTCCCATGGTGATCGTGCCCGCCGCTCTCTCCAAGACCATTATTTTCCCGGGCTCCCTGTTCGACGGGTACGCCAGTATTTCCGCCATGCTGGCCATCTGGATTGCGGCATCCTTAGCCCTTGGGAAAGGTTGGTGCAGTTGGGTTTGCTTTTATGGGGGATGGGACGAAGGCTTCAGTCATTTTGGCAGGAAGAAACCGATCCTCAAACTTGACAGGAAATGGACCTATTTGCCATATGCCGTCCTAATCGGAATAATCCTAATGTCGGCCATCACTCTGTCGCCGACCTATTGCGAGTGGCTATGCCCTTTTAAAACGGTAACGGAGTTTGAAGAGGTCAATTCCGTGAAAACAGCCGTTCAGGCCGTTATCTTTGTATCCCTGTTCATCGGGCTGGTGATGGTGTTGCCCATTCTGACCGGCAAAAGGGTTCAATGTACGGTGTTATGCCCGTTCGTGGTTTTTCAATCCTTAACCAACAAAATCAACATCTTCGATATTCGGATAGACAAAGAAAAATGCAAGAATTGCAGGGCTTGCGTTAAAATTTGCCCGACGATTTCCATTCAGGAAAAACACATTCAAAAGGGCAAAACCGGCATGACCTGCAACAAGTGCGGTCGTTGCGTTGACAACTGCCCCAAAGGGGCTGTTACCTATCACATAAAAGGGACCAAAATCGGCCTGAAACCTGGAATTGCCAGAAACATATTTCTCTACTCCGCCCTGGTGTTTGTGGCAACCATGGGAAGCGGTATGATTGCGGGGGCGGTCCACAAAATTCTGCTTCTGATCACAACCGGGAGCATGATCTGAGAAAGGTGGGGCGAATGAGCACCATAAAAGCAACGCTGGGCTATACCATTGCCGCTATCTGCATTCTGTTTGCCATGACAACCTTTGCCGGGAATTTCTATGCCGGTCGTCTCCTCATAAAGTCGGCGGGACTGAAAATATCCCCGTGGTTGATCGGGGGAGAAGTGGTTCGCGCCGTCAACCATGGAGATTATAAAACCGTCATCCACAAGGCTGTTTTCAAGGGACTCCTTTGGGAAAGAGAAAAAGGATTTATTCAGATAGACTGGGAAAAAGAGAAGCGCATACCCGCCAGAATTGACGAGTCCATTGATTACGATGGCGATACCATGCCCGATCTCAGAATTGTGTACGATACTGAAAGAGACAAGGCGGACGTCTCGTCAACGCACTTTAAATTACTTCCCCGAGTGGATACCTACGAGCGGGACAATGGGTTTACGCTTCGGGTTTGGCTGCAAAACCCCGGTTCATAGCAACCATCTGACCCATCCTAATCGGAATCCCCTGCCTTTACCGCCACACTCATCGGACTTTCCAGTTTGACATAACGGAAAGCCTGAAATAGGTTCTCACCGTTTTTGATCAATATGGTTTTTGAAAGGAAGAGGAATGAAAAAACGGGCGTTGGTCTGATGACCATCTATCTCTATCGGGCGGCGAATTTCAATAAATCCCTTGAAACCATGACCAGGGGCGGCAAGACCGCTTCTCTGGCCGCCAAACGGGCGGAGACGATTCTGGGAAAACTATCTTCGGGGGATTGGCAAAACATCGAAGTCTTAAGCCGGCGAACCAAACACGGCGAGCTTCGCATCAGCGGTTGTGAAAAATACGACCTGGGTGGCGGATACCGGCTGGTGTGCGTGAATCAGAAGGGTTGTGTGGCCGCCGCCTGCGTGGGAAGCCACGACGATTGCCACCGATGGATCGAAAATAACCGGGGGTTTGAACTGGTCCCTTCTCACCAAAGCTGTTCCCCCTTCGTTGCGGCAACACAGGGATCGGAAGATGTCCCCCGTCCGGAAAGCGAGGCCCATGAGCCCGACTACGACGACGCGTTGATGGAAAGAATCGACGATAGAACCTTGAGACAGGTCTTTTGCGGGTTGTGCGGTGATTCGCCGCAGGGATGAAATTTGCTCCCGAGAAACGCCCTCATCCGGGAACGCCGTTCCTGACATCGATTCATGAGAACCAAAGCGCCCATTGAACGGAAATACCCCAAAGTGCCATTTCGCGCTTGACCCTGGATTCTTTTTCTGTATTTGATATTTTCAATAACCTCAACTTCAGACGGATCTCGTCCGGGTTTGCCAGGGTGAGAAAGCGTCTGACGCTGTTTATGAACTCCCGTCATGGGAAAAACGGGTTTGAAAGGAGATACGGAAATGATTACCAAAATGGCGGTTCGCTTTGTTTGTGCGATGTTGCTGGTGGTGGTTGGGGCAGGCGGTTCATTTGCCTTGGACGAGGCCAAGGATTCGGCACTCGGAAAGGCGCTGTCTCAGGTCAAGCTGTTCGCGGGACTGACCCATGGGGAGCGGGAGGCACTGAAAGCCGCGGCCACTTTGCGCCGGGGCGTGACGGGAGATATCATCATTCGGCAGGGAAAGCCCTTGGATAGAATGGTGATTGTTCTGGAGGGCGGTGTTGAGGTGCGGGTGAACGGGAAGGCCTTCGCCACACTTTCAGGACAACCCCTCGTCGGCGAGATCGAGTATCTCGACGGGCTTCCCGCCGCCGCCGACGTTGTTCTCACCAAGGAGACCGATCTGATCGAACTGAATAATGCCGTTTTAACCAGCCTCATGGAGGAGCGGCCGAGAATAGGGTATGTGCTCATGCGCGAGATTGCCAGAATCGAAGCCCTGCGTCTTCGAAAGACCACTCGGAAATAGTGTCTCCATGGAATGAATATGGATATGAATATGAAAGCGGGGTGGGAGCGTATCGCGTTTGACGGTACGCCCATTTATGTCCGCCCCGATGCACCTGATTGGTTCGTGCTCAATCAGGCAACAGACGATGCGTTGTTACGGCTGTCAAGGCAGGGAGAAAATTCTTCTGAGATCAAGGATCTCCTCATGAGAATCGATGATCCCACAGAGGACTTCTATGATTTTCGCAACGAACAGCTTGAACTGGATTCCTTAAGGGAATGTTGGTTTCATCTGACAAATCGCTGCAATATGAAATGCGGACATTGCATGTTCAAATCATCACCCCATGCCCGTGATGAACTCTCTAAAGTAGATTGCAGCCGGATGATTCACGAAGCCTACGAGCTGGGCTGCCGTCTCTACTATTTCACGGGCGGAGAACCTTTTCTGTCCGGCGCTTTTTCAACCAGTCTGCGGGAAACCCTGGGTCTTTCCGACACCCATGCCGTTATCTTGACCAATCTGTCACTCATATCCCAAAAAAAAGGTTTGTTGAGAGAGGTTCCCAGGGAACGTTTGCATTTTCAGGTCAGTATTGACGGGCTAGGGGCAAACCACGATTCATTGCGGGGGCCGAATGCATACCGAAGGCTCAAAAACGATCTTAACACACTAAAGGCACTTGGGTTTCCGGTCACGCTTTCAATGACGGTGACCCACCGGAATGTCCATGAGATGGAAAAGGTCATCGATGTTGCCTCACTCATGGGGATATCCAATGTTCACTATCTTTGGCTCTTTCAAAAGGGGAATGCCGACAATACACTCTTTGTGAAGCCGGGCAAGATTTTTTCTCACCTGAAAGATGCCCAGAAGCTGTCTGAAAAGGCGGTCGTAAAGATCGATAATGTGGAAATCCTGCGGCCCCAGGTGTTTTCGTGCCCCGGAACCCGTTATGATCTGAGCAATGCCGGATGGCAGTCCCTGGCAGTCGGACCGGATGGGTACATATATCCCACGCCGGCCCTTATCTATACCAAAGAGATGCGATGCGGTCATATCCGTGAGGGATTGCAGCAGGTGTGGCGGAACAGCGAGGCGCTGAAGAGGGTCCGCGGCGCTTCCTTGAATAGCAGTGAAGCCTACCGCAGGAACCCCCTTCGATATATTGTCGGAGGCGGCGACATCGATCACAGTTACATTCATGGAGGACGGATCACGGACAGCGATCCCTATGTGGAACTCTACAACAGCATTTTCAAATGGCTGACTGTCCGCGAGGCCAATCGCTTTGGCACCGACGGCTATCCTTCCATTCGCCCGAGAATGGGAGAAACGCTGGGAGATTGTCCCGCGGAAGGGAATCGTATCTTTTTTACACACCCCAACTGCGTACTCAGCCTGCCGGGGAATGACAACCGGACCCGGATTAATCAATTCTATTCAAGAGCGGCGGAAGATACCCAAGAAGAGATTCTCAATCTGGTCATCTCGGATATCACCTATACGGATAACATTCCCCTGAAAATCAAGTACAATGAAACACTCCGTGGTGAATGTATCGGCGGTGCGCTCAAATACAACGATCTATTCGGCTTGCTGAATGATATCGGTTTTTCCCACAGCCGGATCGTCAGTGGATATCATTACCGGGAAGTCAAGGGATATGATTTCTATTCCGTCACCTATCGGGCCAACAAACCCGCCAGCGGGCGGACGCCCGTGCTTTACGGTTTTCCCGAGTTCAACGCCGTCATGGCCGCGGTCGAAACAGAACCCACTTGCGCTTGCTTTGTGACGCCGAATCAAAAGCATCAGGTCCGATTATCCGGAAAAACAGCAAAAAAAACCGGCTGCATGGTCTGCGGGGCGGCCGTCGGCGTGGGGATCGCGTTTTCAATACTGTTGGCCGCAAGCCCCTATGATGGCGACAAAAGACGGAAGGTTCAGCAGGTGACACAAAAAGTCCTGGCGGAAATCGCCGCCTATGACGCACCTCGCTGCTGTCAGCGGGACTGCTGGATAGCGCTCAAGGCGGCTTCAAGGCTGTTGAAAAAGGAATTAGGCGTGGAATTGGCGTTGCATCGGATTGCTTGCGAACAATATGTCTTGAACAAGGAATGCATTTATGGTCAATGCCCTCTGTGGCCGCGAAGGGAACAAATCGCCGTGAAACGTGGAATGAAAGGGCATGCCCCGCCAAGCTCACGGGGATAGCGGTTCAATGGACCGTTCCGTTTCTCTTCTGTTTCTTCATGGGGAACCCCCAATGACCATTGTATCTGTGTGCCGTTCAGTTTACTATACCGGTAATGGTCGGTATCGGGTCCATCAACAATTATATGGAAGGGCGGGAAAAATGACGAAAAAAGAAAAAGCAGGGCAAGATGAAAATCTGGTGGTTCGGCCGCGTCTGACGCGTCGGGAGTTCATCAAGGCAACGGCCGCGGGAGCGGCGGCCGTTTATCTGGCGCCGTCCATGGCCCTGGGGGCGGATGTGACACCCGCAAAAAGCAGGGTGATCCGAATCAACCACAAAAACCTGATCGGCCCGGATGAAAGGATCAACGCTGCATATGCCAGGGAGAGTGTGGACCGGGCCCTTTTGATGCTCTTTGAAGAGAAACAGGTGGCGGATGCCTGGCAACGGGTTTTCCCCAATCTTAAAACCCAGGATACCATCGGCATAAAGGTCAATTGCATCAACAGGAAATGTCCGACCCACCCTGAAGTCACCCACGCACTCATCCAGAGTATGATTGACGGGCTGGGCGTGGATCCCAACCGCATCATTATCTGGGACCGGGCCACGGCCGAACTGAAAAAGGCCGGATACACCATCAATACATCAAACAAGGGCATACGGTGTTTTGGAACCGTTGAGGATTTCAGCGTTGCCCGGTGGATCATGAACATGAAACAGGACGAATCCGACGGCATCGGCTATGACAAACGCCAACCCTTTGATGTGGGGGAAGATACCAAAACCCACCTGAGCAATATTCTGACCAGGATGTGCACCTATTTGATCAATATGCCGGTACTCAAAGACCATCGACTGTCCGGCGTCACTTTGAGCCTCAAGAACCATTTCGGCACCATCGACAACCCCAGGGACTGTCATCCCAATTATTGCGATCCCTATATCGCCAAACTCAATAATGTCTCCCAAATCAGGGACAAAACCAAACTGGTCATCTGTGATGCCGCCTTTTGCGTCTACGAGGGAGGACCCAGGGGAGCACCCCAGTGGCAGCCGAAATCGATCCTGGCCGCAACGGATCCGGTGGCGCTCGATTATACCGGCATGCAAATGATCAACGGTGAACGGCAAAAAAACGATTATGAGCCGGTCACCGGCATGGCCGTCCATCTGAAAACCGCCCAGGCCCTGGGCCTCGGTACCTGCAGTCCAAACAGGATTGCGCTTAGAGAAGCCGTTTTGAGCTAAAGGAGCATAGAGACAATGAAATGGTTACCGATTGTTTGCGTGGCGATCTGCTGTTTTTGTTTCACGCCTCCCGTTGATGCCGGGCAAACCCCTCTGGAAAATGTGATTCCCCAAGAGATGGCACTTCGGGGATGGAAGGCTGAGGATAAGCCCTTGCTGGTGTCTGACGAAGAGACCCTGTCCATGGTGATCAACGGTGCCGCGCCCCGTTACATGGCGCTGGGAACCCAGAGGGCGGCCTTCGTGAATTATGAAAAAGACGGAGTCTATCTGATGGTGGAAATCTTCGAAACCGAATCAAAGACAAACTCCGAAAAGCTCTTTGATGAGTTTTCAGCCGATGCCGCCGTACCCCTTAAGAACCCGGGTGAAAAGGCGAGACTTACAGCGGAAATGGGGGGCAGTGTCATGCTCGAGTATTTCCAGGACAGATTCTACGTGAGGGTGAGCGTCATGCAGAAATCAGATGCAGCCAAAAAGGCTGCCATGGCATGTGGCGAAATCATTTCCCACCGGATTGCCGGGAGTGGGGGAAAGAAGAGCAAGGCACATGGGGAATAGCAGAACATTCTTAGGGAAAAGCGCTATGGAAAAAAGACTGAGCCGTCGGGAATTCATAAAGCTTCAGGCCGGGAACGGACTGCTTCTGGCAACCGCAATGGGTGTGCCGTTTTGGCCGAAATGGGGGCTCGCCGCCACGTTACCGGATATCGGGGTCGCCAAAGGTGAGGCAGCGGCCGCCACCAGAGCGGCCGTCGATCTCATCGGCGGCATGAAAAGCGTGGTGAAAAAGGGCCAGCGGGTGTTGATCAAACCCAACATGAGTTTTGCAAGATCACCCGCCCAGGCCTCCAATACCCACCCGGAAGTGGTTAAAACCGTGGCGGCCATGTGCATGGAAGCGGGTGCTGGCAAGGTGCTGATCCTGGACCATACCCTTGCCCCCGGAAAGGTGTGCGTTCAAACCTCCGGCATCGGTCCGGCCTGCGGGACCCTTCGCGAAAACATGGTACACACCATCAACAGCCCTTCCTTTTTTAAACAGGTGGATATTCCAGGGGCCAAAAGCCTGGCCAAAACGGATGTGGCCAGGGAAGTACAAAAAGCCGATGTCCTGATCGCCGTTCCAGTGGCAAAATCTCATTCGGCCACAGGGGTCAGTCTTGCCATGAAAGGAATGATGGGCCTGGTCTATGACAGGGCCGTCATGCACCGCATGGATTTAAACGAGGTCATCGTGGATTTGGCCACCTTGCTGAAAGCCGATCTGACGGTCATCGACGGTACAAGGGTGCTCAGTACGGGCGGTCCCGGCGGTCCCGGCAAGGTCATCAGGGAAAACACGGTCATCGCCTCAAAGGATATGGTTGCGGCGGACGCCTATGCGGTGGCCGCCTTTGAATGGTACGGCAGGAAGTTCAAACCGACCCAGGTTCGGCACATCCGGTTGGCCCACGAACGGGGTCTGGGCCGCGCGGATCTTGAAAACCTGTCGGTGAAGACCGTAACCCCATGATCCCTTTCCGCCGTTTTGTCCAGACCCTCTGTCTTCTCCTCTTCCTGGCCCTTTTGACGCTGGCCTCTTTTTCCGGCGTATCAATGGTCTCTCTAGATCTGTTTCTTCAAATGGATCCCGCCCTCGTTCTGATCAGCGCCTTGAGCGGCAGGGTGCTTCTGCTTTCCTTTATCCCGGCGGCCCTTGTGCTTTTGTCGGCCCCTTTCATGGGAAGGCTATTTTGCGGCTATGTGTGCCCCATGGGAACAACCCTTGATGGAACCGATTCCCTCTTTGGGCCCGGGAAGAGAAAGGTCCGGTTTTCAAATCCGTTGTTCAGGATCAAATACCTGGTACTGGCTTTTCTGGTGGGTTCGGCCCTCCTGGGTGTTTCATACGTCTTTTTTGCCTCGCCCCTATCCTTGATTACAAGGTTTTACGGACTGCTTCTTTTTCCGGTGATTTCCTTTTTGTCCAGGGAGGGGCTCGATGTCATCAGACCGTTGGGCGACATATTGGATATCAGTGCATTGAGTTTCGCCCAGATTCGAACCATCCGGTTCGCCACTCAATTCTTCATCCTCTTTTTCTTTATTGCCGTCATCAGCATGGTGGCTTTTTCCCCCAGGTTCTGGTGCCGACACCTCTGTCCCTCCGGCGCTTTGCTGGCGCTGTTGTCACGGTCTCCCGTTATCAAAAGGGGTGTGTCCGACCAGTGTACCGGGTGCGGAAAATGTGTTCGAAAATGCCCCATGAGCGCCATTGCGGCGGATGATCCTCTAAAAACCCTTCACGGGGAGTGCATTGTCTGCCGAACCTGCGAGGCGGTATGCCCTGAAAAAGCCGTCTCCTTCAAAGGATCGAAAGTAAGGGACGCTGTTTTGCCGGCGCCCTTTTATCCGGAAAGGCGCAATGTCATCCGCACGGGGATTGTGGGGATGGGCACGGCGGTCTTGTCCCTTACGGGACTCTACAGCGTACACGGCAAGCCGGGTGAAGGTCAGGTGGGTGCCCCTGGGCTGATCCGACCCCCCGGTGCGGTGCCTGAAACCGAGTTTCTGTCCCGATGCGTCAGATGCGGTGAATGCATGGTGGCATGCCCCACCAATACCCTTCAGCCCATCGGGCTCATGGCCGGCCTTCCGGCGCTCTTTTCTCCGGCCGTCACGCCAAGAAGGGGATTTTGCGATCCCCGGTGTCAGAAATGTGCCGAGGTCTGCCCAACAGATGCCATCAGGTCCGTGGGTCAAGGGGATCGCATCTGGGCGAAGATCGGTACGGCAGAAATCATCCGTCAGAGATGCCTTGCCTGGGAGTTCAACAAAAGCTGCATGGTCTGCGACGAGGTGTGCCCCTACGACGCCGTCCAATTCCGCAAGGAAGAAGGAAACGACGTTCCGGTTCCCCACGTTCTGGAGAACAAATGCGCGGGATGCGGGTATTGCGAGTACTTCTGTCCTGTTCGGAACCGTTCTGCCATCACGGTGACTCCCATGGACGCCTTGCGAATCCAAAAGGGAGATTTTGAAAAAGCAGCACGTCAGAAAGGGTTCACCCTTCAATTAAGACCTTTGGGCCAACAGGGGTATCCCTCTAAGTCCCACCCGGAAATGCCGGAGGGTCCCGCCCCCGGATTTGACGCGGAAACGGAAGGGACGACGTTTCTTTGTTGACAAGTTGCCGCGAGCCGGATATTGAGAGTGCATGCCGCGCCGAGCCCGCATCGATGGGCCCGGAGCCCTGCACCGGATTCTTGATGGAAACCGCCGGAGCGATCCTGGGGAAGATTGTCCCCACCAAACCCGAAACAAGTCAACAATGAAACAACATCCTCTAAAAATGCTTTTGGCTGCAATCGGTTTGAGCCGACTGCCGGGGATATTCCATATTGCCGCGAGGCATCCCTTTGTTGTTTTTGGAACCATGGATGAGACGGTTTTTGCCGGCCTTGCCAATTGCATTGAGAGCGATACACTCCCCTTGCCGCTCTATTTCTACGAGACCGGATGATTCATAGACCGGCGGATCATTGCCGTGGGCAATCTTCACAATCTCAAACTGTTATGAGAAAAGATATAAATTTTCGTTTAAAGATATATTTGGCGGTGTTCATCGTTCTTTTTTCAGGGGGTGTGATCGGATTTATCTCCTTTGAGAATATGTCTCTGACGAATGCCATCTATTTTTCAATTGTAACGATGGCCACCGTGGGCTACGGAGATATCCATCCTCAAACCGAAATCGGAAAGATCCTGGCATTGATCATTATCGTTGGTGGCGTTGGCACATTCCTTGGTTTAATTGCAGGGATTACCGAACTGCTTGTCAATCGTCGTGAAGCGTCAATCAGACAGGAAAAGATCGATATGATAACCGGATTGTTCTTCAGCGAAATCGGCAACACCCTATTGAACCATCTGAAGCAATCTGATCCCGACATGGACACGCTTCAAAAAGAGCTTGACATCAGAGATGAATGGAAAGATCAGGATTTCGAAAGGGCCCTCAACTTTTTGAGAAACCGCCGCATTTCATTTCTTTGCCGTCAGGTTGATATTCCGGTGTTGTTGGAGTATCTGCAGAAAAGCCCTGGTTTGCTTTTGAGGCTGATAGAAAATCCGATCATCCAAGAACATGAAACCTTTACCGAATTGCTCCGGGCCTTGTTTCATCTTCGCGATGAACTACTGCACCGCCCCGACTTGGTTGTTCTGTTGGATTCCGACCGCAAACACCTGGAGGGAGATATCGCGCGTGTCTATAATTTACTTCTTTTTGAATGGTTGCATTATGTCCACTATCTCAAGAGGAATTACGGATATCTGTTCTCGCTGGCAATTCGCACCAATCCCTTTAATCCGGGTGCGACCGCCGTTGTAAAAGACCGATGATATTTAGAAAAAAGGAAACCATCAGAACGCTGGACGACGTTCTCAAATGGAGCTGGAAAGCCCTCCATAAAGGGGTTATAAACTTCAGGCACCCCTATCACAGACCAGCCCTTGCCACCATGGACGGCGACAAACCCATGGCGCGGACCGTCATTTTGAGGGGATTTTCCGAAAAAGACCGGACATTGATCTGTCACTGTGACGCACGAAGCCCCAAAGTGTCACAAATAGAAGAGAACCCCCAGGTGAGTTGGCTGTTCTATGATCCTTCAAAATGGACGCAACTGCGTCTTTCGGGTACCGCTATTGTCCACCGGAAGGACGAAACCGCTGAAAATCAATGGAAAAAAGTGCGCCCCACACACCGTATGAACTACAGCTCGGAAATGCCGCCGGGCGCCCCCACGGAAAGGCCGGCTTCTGGCCTGCCGGGTGTTGGCCGTCCAAAAGCATCCGGAACGGATCTCCATTCAAAGGCGCGGGAAAACTTTGCCGTCATTGTGGGTGCATTTCATGAAATGGACTGGTTGATGCTGAAACTGACGGGCCATATGCGGGCAAGATTTTATTGGGACGACCATGGTGTAGCGGCGTGCTGGGTGGTTCCATAGATGATTGCATTTATGGCTGCCGGTACCATGGCCTAAATAGGAGCGTAAAAGCACCCATAAAGATGCAGAGATATAAAATCCCATGGTCTCAAAAATCGTTATTTTCCTGTTGACCTCGGTTGCCGTATATTTCGGGTTGGCCATGGCGCTCATTATCCTTGGCACCAAAAAGGGACCCGTCTCTTCACCCAAATCCCTTGCCTTCAAAGAACTTCGTATTGATGATTCGGCGCTACCCAAAACAGAAGAATTTCAAGCGAGAGATGGAACAACACTGGCTTATCGACACTATGCATCCCAATCAAATACGGTCATGATCCTTCTTCATGGGTCCGGCTGGCACGGCCGGTATTTCCTGCCGCTGGCCCATTATCTCAGTTCCCGGGGCTTGGCCCGGGTATACACGCCGGATTTGCGGGGACACGGTGAGAAGCCGGTCCGAAGGGGTGATATCGATTATATGGGCCAATTGGAGGATGACCTGGCGGATCTAATTGACGTGATTCAGCACAAAGCGCCCCACGCGCGGTTGATCATCGGCGGTCATTCCTCGGGCGGCGGGCTGGCCGTGCGGTTTGCCGGAGGCAGGTACGGCAAAAAGGCCCATGGATATGTGCTGCTGTCCCCCTTTTTAAAGTACAATGCTCCCACCATGCGTGCAAACTCGGGTGGGTGGGCCCGGCCGTACGTACCACGGATCATCGGGCTTTCCATGCTCAACAATGTGGGGATTCACTGGTTTGATTATCTTCCTGCCATTGCCTTTAACATGCCGCGGGAATTCAGGGACGGTACCGAAACCCTTGTGTACTCCCATCGACTCAACACGGGCTATGCGCCCCGCAACTACATGACCGATTTAGGGGCCATCACGCAACCACTCCTGGTCGTTGTCGGTACCGGTGACGAAGCTTTCATCGCCCAGGCATTTGAACCAACAATCTCCAAATACACGCGCGTTCAGGTGGAACTGCTAAAGGGCGTCTCCCACATGGGCGTGGTGGTTGGACCTGAAGTGCGACCGGTTCTCAAGAACTGGTTGGAGGGCCTTGGTTGATTGAGACCTTTTTGGCTGATTTCTCCCCGAATGGGGTCGTTCATCTTCCATGCTCGTATTATCCGTTTAATAACGCTTAACGCATCGGAATTTCCAGATTGACATATTGCTATTTCTGAAGTAGATTCCTCCCATATTTCCATTAAGGAGTCCAACGCCCATGACATGTTTTTTCGCCTTTACCTGATGTTCAGAAGAACGCCTGCCCGTGTTCGGCAGGAAAGGATCAGGCCGAAAAAGCAGGTTCTCTTCCTTCTGACCTGTCTCATTCAAGTCTTCCCTGCCTGATCCAAAGTGTCCATCAAACGGACGGTTTGAATGTCGATTTCCGGTGTTCAGGACGTCTGCCTGAGGGAGGAATTGCGCATGAACCGTAAAACCGTATTAATCAAGGGGGCGGGCGAAAAGGGCTCCGCGGTTGCCCATGGCCTCCATTGTGCCGGTATTACCAGGATCGTAATGACGGATCTGCCCCTGCCTGTTGCGGAGCGACGGGGCGTCTGTTTTTCGGAGGCGATTATTGAGGGGCGGAAACAGATTCAGGGGGTTGTTGCCAAGAGAACCAAACCCTCCGTGGATCTCATGGTGATGGCTTGGACGGCGAAAAAGATTGCCGTCTTGGCGGATCCTGGGACGGCGGTGCTGGGGCATTTCAATCCGGATGTCGTCATAGACGGTGTGATGGCAAAGGAAAACACGGGGACCACCATTGGGGATGCACCGTTGGTCATTGCTCTGGGACCCGGGTTCACCGCCGGAAAAGACTGCCATCTGGTCGTGGAGACGAACCCGGCTTCTTCACTGATGGGCCGGGTGATCTTCAAAGGAGCGGCCGATGAGAATACACGAATGCCCACGTCGGTCATGGGATTGACGGTTGAAAGGCTCATTCGATCGCCTTGGGAGGGGAGACTGGTCTCGATCAAAGGTATCGGGGAACGGGCAGAAAAGGGCGAAACCATCGGATATGTGGATGGAACACCGGTCAGAGCACCCATCTCCGGATGTATCTGGGGCCTTATGAGAGATGGGGTGAGGCTCAAACAAGGACAGAAAATCGGTGATATGGATCCCCGTGGAGAACGTAAGCGGTGCTTCGAAATTACTCCGGAATCCAGGACCATTGCCCATGGTGTGCTGCGAGGAATCCACGGCTTTGACATAAAAGCGTAACCATGGAAGCATCATCTAGAGAAAACTGGACGGTTCCGTCCAAACATTGCAGGGCGTTGGCGGTGGATATGGATCAGGAGTGGTAGAAATATGGAATTGCCGTTAACAATGGAAAAGCCTGGTCTGCCGCTTCCCATTCATCTTGAAATCATTTATCGGGGACATCAGTGTCCAAGCTGCTTCTACATGGGGGAAGCGGTGGATGAGATCCGCACCCAATACGGCAATGCCCTTCGAGTTACGAAAATAGAATTCATGGAGAGCCGTGCCCATGCCTGTCGGCTGTATGAACTGTCGGTGCATCTTTACGGTGAGGAGGCCGTCAGAAAGAAGAACAAGGTCGCTCCCATTCCGTCCCTGTTCATTAACGGCGAACTGATATTTGACCGGATCCCCACCAGGGACGAACTGGTAGGCGCCATCGATTTTTACATGGCACCCGCTACCCGAAACACCCTTCCCTCAAACTGGGGAAACGGTTAGCCCCTGCAAAAACAGATTGCTTTTTGAGCCCTTTTTGTTTAGTCTGATCCGGTTTTCCGGGTTCAATCATACCCGATTGAAACGCCACCGATAATAGGATGAAAGAAGAAACCGATATGGGGACCAGCGACGGTTATAACGATTTTTTGGAAAGTGTCAGCGATTCCGCCCATGACGACTTGGAGGATGAGATCTCTCCGGAAATGGGCGTCCGGGTCAAAAAGGCGAGGGAAGATCGCGGCCTGAGTCTTTTTGATGTCTACCTAAGGACCAATATTGATGTGGATACCCTGTCTCAGATTGAGGAGGGAGCGGTAAAACCGCCCCTCGGGACGGTCATTAAGCTGGCCAAGGCCCTTGACCTCAAAATGGGATATTTTATATCCGGCGAAGAAGGGAAGAGTTACACCATCGTTCGGCGGGAAGACCGGGAGAAGACCTCACGGTTTGATGCAACCAAGGAAGAGCAATACGGCTACGGATATGAATCCCTCGCGCCCAACAAGACCAATCGCCAGATGGAGCCGTTCCTGGTGACCCTAGAACCGTCTGATACGGATGAGGAGAGATCAGCCCACGACGGTCAGGAGTTTATTTTTGTCCTTCATGGCAAGATGGAAGTGCGCCTGGAGGATGAAATCCATATTCTGCGGGCCGGCGACAGCATCTACTACGATTCCACGGTACCCCACCTGGTAAAATGCCATGGAGAGGAACCCACCCGGATTTTGGCCGTCCTCTATGCCGGAAAATAAGATTGACATCTGAAGGGTATGATGCAAGGTCCAGCGAGAATCATCAGGACGGACACCATCGCCCACTACGAGAACCAGGGCCCCCTTTTCACCCGGGAGGAGGCGGGTGCCTATCTCATTATCGATAAGGTCCGCTACAAGACCAAATCCGGCGCAATCCTCTGCTATCACCATCCCCCTGTCCACCAGATCGGCACACCGGACCTTTATGCCTTTCATGAGGGGCTGGATATTGTTTTCGAAAAAAGGGATGATCTTGCGTTCCTGCTGTTGTGCGGTGCCAATGCCCCGGTTCATTCGGGGGGGGATTTAAAGGAGAGCCTGGGCAGGCTCAAAGAATCCCTGGTGAAAAAGCGTGAACTGGAGGCCACGGGCGGCAGGGAAGAGGAGATCGACCGCCTTTTCAGCTGGGGCGAGCGCCGGCTGGAAAAGGGCGTTATGCTCTATCGTAAGATCAGACGTGCGGCCCGGCACATGCGAACCGTGAGTGTATGCGGTGGGGGCCTTCGGTTTGGCGGGTCCGCGGAAATTCCCCTGATGACTGACTACATAATTGGCGATTCCAGAAGCGGGATGTGTTTCAGCGAAGCGTTGATCGGGATTATTCCCGGCTGGGGGGGGATAACACGGGTACTTGTCAAGGCCGGCATGATCAATGCCGCTCACATGGCCAAAACCGCAAAACCGGTTTTTGCATCCGATTTGAAAGCCATGGGCGTCTATAACCACATTGTGGAGATTCCCTTTGGTCTGCCGAAAAAGCAGAAAACCGGGAACCCTGAAAAAGATAACAAGGAGTATCTGAAAGCCCTGGAGGATCACGATGACCGAACGGGCCCCCTGATGCTTGCCGCCGGCCTTGACTGCGCCACCTGCCCCGTGGAAGAGATACAGCTTGTGGGCAAAAGTGAGCGAAAAAATCTGGTTGAACCAGAGGAAATGGAAAGGGAAGTGCGCCGGAGGGTGAACACGCACAATTACGCCCATCTCCGGGGAAAGCCCCTAAAGGGGGTGACCCGTGAGATCTCAGCCATCGGCAGGCCCCTGGCGCCCCAATCCATCCAGGCAATCGACCGGCTGTTGGAAAGCTATGATGCCGCGGCCTTTGATGAGGAAGCGTTTATTCGAAAAGAACTGCGGGCGGACGCGGCATTGTACCGGGATCCGAGATTCCTCGAAGGGTTGAGCGCGCAACTGAACCAGAGGGTGCCGGACTTCAGGGATTCGGGGCATTCCTGAACGGCCAAAAGCTAGCCAAAGATATCTGAGAGCCAAAAAAATGAATATCGAATAACGAACAAGGAATGTCGAATCATGAAGTAATCCTTCAGCATTCGTTATTCTCTGTTCGATATTCTGCGGTTCAAAAACCCCACCAAATGCAATTCGTCACAAATGTGAAAGACAGACTCTCAGAGCGACTGAGCATGAACCTATACATACTGTCTTTTATGCCCCTCAAAACCCGTGAAAACAAACTGTGTGAACTTGTCCTTGAATCCTGTCACCTCTTCAGGGTGGTAAAGGATCTCCTGGTCCGATTTTGAGTAGCACTGCACATACTGCTCGAAGGTGATCTTTTTCCTGCTTTCCAGTTGCTCATCAAAACCGATTGAATTGACAATGTCGCCGATTCCCGGTTGAATGTTGCATTGAAAAAACTCTGCACCGCAACCACTGCCGTAGCTGAAAAGTCCGACCTTTTTCTCTTCCGCCTTTTCTCCTTCAGTCTCCAAAAGGCTGGCAAGCCCCATGTAGACCGATCCCGTGTAGATGTTGCCCACTTCCCGCACCCCCTTTAATCCGGGGACAACCATCCTCTCAAAGGATTCTTCGAAAACCCCGTCTATTTCTTCAGGGCTTGCGTCGGGCATTTCGATCTCCACGAGATGTCTGTGTGCCTTGCGGGCCATATTGGTAAAGGGCATGTGGTATATTAGATAGTCCAGGGTCGTAAGAACCTCGCCCGCTTTGAGTCCGCTGTTTTCACGAAAGTGGGAGACAGCTCCATCCAGTGCCATGAGATAACAGTCGATGGAGTATTTTCCGTCCACAATCGGGACCCGGTGTCCGGTGGGCCGCCAAAAATCATGGACGTCTTTGGAAAAAATGCCGTTCAGCAATGTATCCATTGAAAAGAGACGGGGATTGTTCTCCACCAGCAGCGCCAACGCGCCGGCACCCTGGGTCGGTTCTCCAAGCGTCCCGAAGCCGTATTTGGCGATATCCGTCATGATGACAAGACCCTTGGGTTGGGATTCGCTATGGTGGCTTATCCATTCAAGGGAGTCCACGAGTCCGGCGGTTCCACCATAACAGGCGTGCTTTATTTCATACACCCTGCACCGGGTACCGATATTCAACAACCCCTGGACAAAGCTGGCCACCGGCTTGGAATGGTCAACGCCACTCTCGGTGCTCACCACCAACTGGCGGATCTCATCGGGGTTGATGTTGTTTCTCAAAAGGAGCTGATAGGCGGCATTGGCGCCCATGGTGACGGCGTCTTCCCAGTTCGGAATGATCGCCATGTTTCGATTTCCGAGGCCCAAATGGAATTTCTCTTTTGGTATGCCTCTTGCCTCTGCCAACGCCTCATGGGAGAGATAGTACTTGGGAACATGGACAGCGATATCGCTAACACCTGCAAACATGACAACCCCTTTCACCGGAACCTTCCCGCGGCTCCATCTACGCATTTTTCATTAAAAACAAATATCAGCCGAACCAAACCGTATACCAGAGGCGCCAAAAAGAATCAAACAAAAAAAACCGGGTGACGACTGCCCAACCTTACCACGCCCACGTTTGAATTCCGCGTGCTGAATTCTCATGAACTTGCATTTTCATCCACTTTTTTATTGTCTTTATCCCAAGATTGATGCTACATAAACCGTTTATTTTGTAAATGAACAGCGTTCACCAAGCAAGGAAGCATCAGCATGACATTATGTTACCAGATGGATGACAAGTTTGAGATGATCCGTATGGCGGTCAGGGAGTTCGCGGAGAGCGAAATCAAACCCGTGGCCGGGGAACTGGAAGACAAGGAAGCGTTCTCCGTATCATTGACCCAACAAATGGGTGATATCGGCTTGTTCGGCATGACCGTTCCGGAAGCGGATGGCGGTCAGGGCCTCGATTATATCTCCTATATCATCGCCGTTGAGGAGGTGGCTCGAATTGATGGTTCCCAGGCAGCGACCCTCGCGGCAGGCAATTCCCTGGGCATCGCTCCCATTGACGCATTTGGGTCGGAAGATCAAAAAAGGAAATACCTGCCGGACCTGTGCCGGGGAAGAACCCTGATGGGATTTGGCCTGACGGAACCGAACGCCGGTTCCGATGCCGGTGCCACCAACACCACAGCCACAAGGGACGGCGATTCATGGATCATAAACGGCAGAAAGACGCTCACCACAAATGCCAACACGCCCATGACCAAAGGGTCCATCGTTCAAGCGGTGACCGGCACCCGACCGAACGGGAAACCGGAATATACCTGCTTTATTGTGGAGAACGGGGTCCAGGGCTTTACGCTGAACACTCTGAAACGGAAACTCATGTGGAGAGGTTCAAATACCGCTGAACTCTTTTTGAACAACTGCCGCGTCTCAAAAGATGCCATTTTGGGGAACCCGGGGGACGGTTTCAAGCAGATGCTCGCCACCCTGGACGGGGGTCGCCTTTCCATCGGCGCCATGGGACTCGGTTGCGCCCAGGGTGCCTATGAAGCGGCGCTCCGCTATTCCAAGGAACGGGTTCAGTTCGGGAAGCCCATTTCCAGACAGCAGGCCATCGCCTTTAAGCTGGCGGACATGGAGGTAAAGACCGAACTGGCGAGAAATCTCCTGTACAAGGCCTGTTGGCTGGCGGAGAACAAGCGCCCCTACGGTAAGGAGTCGGCCATGGCCAAACTCTATTGCAGTGAAATTGCAAGGGAAGTGGCGGATGAAGCGGTTCAGGTCCATGGTGGATACGGCCTGTTCAAGGATTATGATGTTGAGCGTTTCTACCGGGATCAACGCCTTTTGCAGATCGGCGAAGGGACGTCGGAGGTTCTTCGGATCGTGATTTCGCGGGCCATCGGCTGCTAGTTTTGGAGAGGTTTTGAGATGAAGATCATTGTAACAGTCAAACAAGTTCCGGATACCAATGAAGTGAAGATCGACCCGAAGACCGGTACGCTGATTCGGGAGGGTGTCCCAAGTATCATCAACCCTGAAGACAAAAATGCCATTGAAGAAGCACTCAGGATCAAGGAGGTCCATGAGGATGTGACGGTAACGGTCTTGTCCATGGGACCTCCGCAGGCTGAAATCGCTTTAAGAGAGGCTCTCTCCATGGGAGCGGACGAGGCGATTTTGGTGAGCGACAGGGCTTTTGCCGGCGCCGATACCCTGGCAACCAGCTACATGCTTACGAGAGCCATCCGAAAAATCAAGAAATACGACCTGATTATCTGCGGAAGGCAGGCCATCGATGGCGACACGGCCCAGGTGGGCCCGCAACTGGCCGAAGGGTTGAACCTTCCTCAGGCCACCTATGCTGAAAAGATCGACATAAAAGGAGACCTTGTGACCGTGAAGAGTAATTTCGACAGGGTCACGAGGACCGTGGAAATGAAAATGCCGGCATTGATTACGGTTACCAACCGGATCAACCGGCCCCGCTTCAAGACCATGAACGGGGTCCTCAAGGCATTTCGGGACAAGGAAGTCATCACATGGACGAAAGACGATCTGAAACTGAATCCCATGAGAATCGGCATAAACGGCTCCCCCACCTGGGTCAGAAAGACCTTTGTTCCCAGTCACAGCCGTGAAGGGCTGATGATCGAAAAGAAACCGGCGGAGAGTGCGGCGGATATTCTGGGCTTTATTCTGGAGAAGGCCCTCGTCAAATTGTAGTTTTGCTGTTAGCTGTTAGTTGTTGGTACTATTTTAGGAAGAGGAACGGTCATGCCTGTTGTTGTAGATGAAGAGAAATGTAAGGGATGTAAACTCTGTGTTGAGGCCTGCCCCTATGCGGCCGTCACCATGGAGAATAAGAAAGCGGTCTTAAATGACGAATGCACCAGTTGCGGATCATGCATCGATTCATGTGAGTTTGGCGCCATCTTCTTTGAAGGCGGGGCGGAGAGGATCCGCATGGACGTTGCGCCATTTCACGGAATATATGTTTTCATCGAGCAGGAAAACCGGACCGCCAGCAAGGTGTCCCTTGAATTGCTGGGAAAGGCAAGGGGGCTGGCAAATGAATTTGCAAAGCAGGGTAAAAACCAGCCCGTGACCGCCTTGTTGATCGGTCATGATCTGGCTGGTATTGCCGATGAATTGATCTGTCACGGGGCGGATCACGTCATCATTGCGGAAGACGAGATCTTAGGGACCTACCAGACAAACACCTACACCCGTGCCATCGTTCAGGTTGCCAGGGAGAAGAAGCCGGAAATTTTACTGTTCGGCGCGACCCCCCTGGGAAGGGATCTCGCCCCCAGGGTGGCCAATCGCTTGAAGACGGGGTTGACGGCGGATTGCACGGGTCTGGAAATATGCAGGAAAGAGGGGATTCTGCTCCAGACCCGGCCTGCCTTTGGCGGCAATATCATGGCCACCATCGTCTGTCCCGACAACCGTCCCCAAATGGCCACTGTGAGGCCGGGTGTTATGAAGAAAATGCCCCGCGATCCAAAAAGAAGCGGTACAAAAGAGGCGATAGGGATCAATCTGGACGAAAAGGATTTCATCACCCGCATCCTGGAAATTGTTGAATCAACGCAAAAACGGGTCAAACTGGAAGATGCCAAAATCATCGTGGCTGGCGGCTACGGGGTGGAAAGCAAGGAAGGTTTTGAAATACTAAAGGCCCTTGCCCGTGAATTGGGGGCTGAAGTGGGAGCGTCCAGGGCCGCTGTGGATGCGGGGTGGATCGGGCAGGATTACCAGATCGGCCAGACAGGGAAAACAGTGCAGCCGGATCTCTATATTGCCTGCGGTATTTCCGGATCGATTCAGCATCTGGCGGGGATGTCAGGGTCCAAATACGTTGTCTCCATCAATACCGATCGAAAAGCGCCCATCGTCGCCGCATCGGATGTGACCTTTATCGGCGATCTGTTTCAGGTGATGCCACTGCTCATCGATAATGTGCGGGAATATAAAAAGAACAACCAGAAATAGTGGTGTAAACCCTTATGTGACCAGCCACCGCTTCCGTCTATGGTAGTGTTTCACATCCCGGTAGCTCTTCTTTCCCACCGCGGTGAGCCCCAGATAGAATTCCTTCACATCGGCATTGCTTTTCAGGAAATCGGCGGTGCCATCCATTACGACGCGTCCATTTTCCATGACATAACCGTATTCCGAGTACTCCAGTGCCATGGCCGCATTCTGTTCGGCCAGGAGCATGCCAACCTGCTCTTCCTTATTAAGGCGCCGGATGATGTTAAAGATCTCTTCCACAAGCAACGGCGCCAATCCCATGGAGGGTTCGTCCAGGAGCATAATCCTCGGTTTTGCCATGAGACCGCGCCCGATGGCGCACATCTGCATCTCTCCCCCGGAGATATACCCCGTCTTTGCGTTGCGGCGTTCCCTCAGTCTCGGGAAGTAGTTATAGACCTTTTCAAGGGCCTCTTTGATTCCCTTGGTATCCCGTCCCCTGGTATATGCGCCCGTCAGAAGATCATCTTCCACTGTCAGATGTTCGAAGGTATGCCGCCCTTCCATGATCTGGATGACACCCATTTTGACCAATGCGGGCGCAAAGAGCTTATCGACCCGTTTCCCGTCAAATTCCACGGTTCCCTTGGTCACCTCGCCACGCTCCGCCTTGACCAAGTTGGAGATGGCCTTCAGCGTGGTGCTTTTACCGGCGCCGTTGGCGCCTAAAAGACAAGCAATCTGCCCTTCATAGACATCGAGAGATACCCCCTTCAGAACCAGGATGACATGTTCGTAGATGACCTCGATGTTATTGACTTTGAGTATCGGCTCCTGTGCTGTGGCCATAATGTCGATTCACCTCCAATAATCCAAGGGAACTCTGGTGCCTCTCGGATAAATGGTCTGTTGATGTTGATGTGAAGGGGAGCGGTTGCTCCCCTTCACACAGGTTCAGGGACGATTACTTACAACCCTCACAGTCTCTTCTTTCAATCTTGTTCTTTTTGGCATAGTCGTTCGCCGATTTGACGATCATCTTTCGTACGAACTTATCCATGGGTCTTACCACGATGCCGGTCATGACCCACTTCTGGCCGTCCCACTGCTGGAAGAACACCGGACCGCCTCCCTCGTGATCCGCGCAACTGAGCTTAATGGGCTGCATGAAGCCCTCGGCTCCGATCTCTTTGATTCTCTCAGGCGTGATATTCAGGTTCTCAAATCCCCACCTGACCTCATCGCCATTGAGCACCTTCTTCCCGAACTTCTTCTGGGCGGTCAGGAGGGCCTCGTGGTTGATGATGCCCGCATAGACGCCCCGGTTGTAATAAACCGAACCCACGCGGGTAAAAGCGATATGCCCCTTCATGACGCCGTAGACCTTGTCAACGATCTGCTGAATCACTGGGAAATCCCTGCCGACACCGTGCCAGTTGGCGGAGTAATACCCCTTGGCCTTGGGGCCCGCGGGGAGTACATCCTCTTCGGATCCGCACCACCAGACACCGAGGATCCTGTCCGAGGGGAACTTGAGCCTGGCCGCCTCTTTAAGGGGCACCGTGCAGGACACGCCCCAGTTCCGGTTGATGACCCAGTCCGCCTTGTATCGCCGGACAATGTCCATCCACTGGGCTTTCTGGTCAATGCCGGGCCATGGCACCGCAAAGTGCCTCACGGTGAACCCATACTTTTTGGCCAATGCATCCAGAATCGGCTTGGTCTCCTGGCCGTAGGGAACATCGATGTGCAGATTGGCGATTTTTAACCCCTTCAGGTATTTTCCGATAGTCGCCATGTCTTTGCCGTCCCATCCCTGTTTGATGGCGATGAACTTGATTTTGGCGGTGTTTTGGGACCAGTAGTTGGTGGGCAACGTGAAGACCCAGGGGAAAACGCAGCCATCCGACGCATCGGCGCGTCCATACCCGCTTGAGATAATGGCGATATGATCTTCCGTGCCCTTGGGAATCAAGGCGTAGGTAATCCCCGTGCTCAACGGATGAACAAACGTCAATCTGTCCTTGAAGCGGTTGTAGCACTCAACACCCCGTGCGGTGTTATAGGCGGTTTCACACTCTTCAAAGTCGTACATGATGCCATTAATGCCACCCTTCATGTTCATCAATTCCATGTAATCTTCCATGCCGCTGCTGAACCCGCTGCCGCCCGCTGCAAAGGGGCCGGTCCGGTAGGCCAAAAGACCCACAAACTGGGTTGGTGCCTCCTTTTTTTCGTCTGCGGCCATTACAGGACCCCCTACCATGATAAAACTTGCAGCCAAAACCAAACCAAAAAGACCAATGATGAATTTACGTCCCATACTCCCTTCCTCCTTTCGTTCCTGTTTAAGGTGTTCTAGATTGAGGGTTAACGGAAAACAACCGGTTAACGGTACCATCTATTTGTGAATCCTGGTTTAAGTTGCTCAACAAACGGCATTTTGCTTTACCCCATGCCTTGCACTCCACCCTTTACGCTGTTAATATGGAAATGGCCACAGCCGCAGCTTGTCCTTGATCGTGTGCCACAACCTGGCCATGCCGTAGGGTTCAACGATCAGAAAGAAGACAATCAGACCACCAAATACGATCGCCTCGATATTGGACAATATATCCGCGGGCACCACCTCCATGAAACTTCCCAAAAACTGGTTGATAAAAATGGGCAGCATCACAAAAAAACCTGCCCCTAAAAATGAACCGAGCACCGTTCCCAATCCCCCGATGATGATCATGCCCAAGAGGGCAAAAGAGGTCATTACGTTGAACTCTTCGATGTTTGCGGCACCCACATAGCAAAAGGTGATCAAAGAGCCGCCCACCCCGGCATAAAAAGTGCTTACCGCAAAGGCCACCAATTTGTCGCGGTAGATATTCACGCCGATGATTTCAGCGGCGTAGTCCACATCCCGTATGGCCATCCAGTTTCTGCCAAGCTGCCCTCGAACCAGGTTCTTCCCAAAGGTCATTAGCAACACCATCATGCAAAGCACCAGATAATATTTCTTAACGGGGGTGTCCAGGGCGAGTCCGAAGATAAACATCTTGGGCGCCTCAATGGTTCCGAAAACCCCGCCGCTGATCCATTGCACATGTACGATGACCCATTCGATGATGAACTGGGAAGCCAGTGTGGAAATGGCCAGATAGAAGCCTTTGATCCTGAGGGACGGGAGACCGAAAAATGTCCCCACAATGGCCGTAATCAGACCCGCCAAGAGGATGCTCGGGATGAGCGGGACACCGTAACGGCCATAGAGGATAAAAGACGAATAGGCCCCGATGGCCATGAAGGCGGCATGTCCGATGGAGACCTGTCCGGCGTACCCGGCCAGAACATTCAACCCAAAGGCCGACAGGGCAAAACAGTAAAAGGGAATGATGATGTTGATGATCAGATATTCGCTGGCAAACAGGGGAACCACCACGAAGGCCACAAACAGCATGACGATGATGCCCCATCGGTCCAGGGGGATGGGAAACATCGCCATATCACTGGCATAATTGTCTTTGAAATTGCCGCATTCTCTGTAAAACATAGCCTAAACCCTCTCTATGATCTCTTTGCCGAACAGGCCGTATGGTTTGAAATAGAGCACAAGCAGCGCCAAGAGGTAGGGGAAAAAGGTCTGAATCCCCCCGCCCACATAGGGTCCCAGGAAGACTTCTCCCAGGTTCTCGCCTGCCCCCACAATAAGCCCTGCGATGATGACACCGGGAATGCTGTCGATGCCGCCGATAATGAGTACGGGAAGGGACTTCAGTGCAATATAGGTAAGGCTGAACTGGACACCCAGCCGGGTTCCCCAGGCCACGCCCGCCACCGTGGCCACCACTCCGGCAATGATCCAGGTGAGGGTCCAGGCTTTGAGCAGCGGGATGCCCACGGAAAGGGCCGCTTCATGGTCGTCGGACACGGCCCTGAGTGCCCTTCCGTTCCGCGTTTTCTGAAAAAACCACACAAGGCCGGCCACCAGAACAGCTGCCACCAATGCAAAAAAGAGATCAAAGGAGCTGATAAACACGCCGGCAATTTCAAAGGATTCATCCGGTATGCCGAGGTTCAATCCTTTTGCCTGGGTGCCGTAAATGGACTGCCCGATCCCTTCCATGAGGTAGGCCACGCCAAACGTGGCCATGAAAAGCATGAGCGGAGGACGGTTCACCAGTGGTTTTAAAACAATAAAGACAATGGCGTATGCCCAGACGATCATGGCGGCCACGGTGCAGAGGAGGGCCAGCCACAAGGGAAGGTGAAGATACTGCTCCAAAAAACCGTAGAGGGCAAGGGCCGCGAAAAGGCTCATGGCGCCCTGGGCCATGTTGAACACCTCCGATGCCTTGAAAATCAGCGCAAATCCCAGGGCCACAAGGGAATACATGACCCCCACCATGAGCCCGGTAACCAGTACCTCAAAGAAAAATGCCATCTGTGATCTCCTCCATTATTCAATTGATGGGTGTCTAACTACGCCTGCCTTAACCGCTTAAACCTGTCAGCCTGCCGTTCCCAGATAGGCCTCTATCACCTTGGGGTTGGCCTTGATTTCATCCGGGGTCCCTTCGCCGATCTTCTTGCCAAAGTCGAGAACCACGATCCGGTCACAGATATCCATTACCACGCCCATATCGTGCTCGATCAGGGCAATGGTGTAACCCAATTCCTCATTGGCATCCAGGATGAACCGGGCGATATCTTCCTTCTCTTCCAAATTCATTCCCGCCATGGGCTCATCCAGGAGGAGGAGCTTGGGCTCCGAGGCCAAGGCCCTCGCCAATTCAACCCGTTTCCGCAGGCCGTAGGGGAGCATGCTGGCGGGGGTACGGCGGATGTTTTGGATCTGCAGAAAATCGATGATTTCCTCAACGGCCCTTCTGTGTTCGATCTCCTCTTTCCGACTGAGCCCCCAGTAGATCGCCTGGGAAAAGATGTTGGAATGCATCATCATGGTCCGTCCCACCATGATGTTTCCGAGGGCCGACATGCCGGTAAAGAGGGCCAGATTCTGAAAGGTCCTGGCAATTCCCTCGGCGGCAATACGGTTGGGTTTCATGTTTTTGGGCCGCTCTTTCCCTTCGAAAACAATTCGCCCCTCATCCGGCTTGTAAAATCCGTTCATGATGTTGAGCATGGTGGTCTTTCCGGCGCCATTGGGGCCGATAATGGCCATGATCTCACCCCGTTGGATCTCCAGGCTGACATCGTCCAAGGCCTTCAGTCCCCCGAAAGAGATGCTGATATTTTCAGCCACTAGGATCGGTTCCTGCTTTTCATTCATGGTTTATCTCCCCTGTCCAAAGGTCTCGGCATCACGGATTTTGAGATTCATCTTCACCTCTGCAATACGGCCGTCCTCATAGGTGGCCTTTATCTTGAGGGCCACACTCTCCCTTCCCTCCGTATAGAGGGCATCGATGAGTTCTTTGTATTTATCAGCGATCAGACGCCGCCGCACTTTTCGGGTGCGGGTGATCTCCCCGTCGTCCGGATTCAGCTCTTTGGTCAGGTTGAGGAATCGCCTGATCTGGGAATTCTTGAGCCTCTCGTCCTTGGCCAGGCTTTTGTTGACGTTGCAGATGGCGTCATGGATCAGATCATAAACCTGCGGCTTCTGGGCGAGATCCCCGAAGCTGGTAAAGGCAATATGCCGTCTTTCCGCCCAGTTGGCCACGGCCCCGTAATCGAAGTCAATGAAGACCGCCACAAAGTCCCTGCCCATGCCATGGGCCACGGCCTCCTTTATGAAGGGGCTGAATTTGAGCTTGTTCTCAATGAATTTGGGCGAAAACAGGGTCCCGTCATTCAATTTGCTCACATCCTTGGCCCGATCGATGATCTTTAGATGGCCTTGTTCCGTCATGTATCCGGCATCCCCGGAATGGAGCCATCCGTCCTCCAGGGTTTCGGCGGTGGCCTCCTCATTCTTGTAATACCCCACGAAATTGCCCGGGCTTTTGTACAGGACCTCGCCGTTTTCGGCGATCTTTATCTCCACGCCCGGGGCGGGCGGCCCCACACTGTCTGAATCGATCTCTCCGTCCTTTTGCATGGACACATAGGCGCAACTCTCGGTCATGCCGTAAAGCTGTTTAAGATTGATGCCCAGAGAGCGGTAGAACTCAAATATCTCGGGACCGATGGCCTCTCCCGCCGTATAGGCCACCTTGAGATTGCTCATGCCCAGATTGTCCAACAGCGGGGAGTAGATCAATAACCGGCCCAGTTGATACAGGCATTTGTCTTTGAAAGGGACTCCCTTGTTGGCGATCCGCTTCGTTTCAACCCGGCCGGCCACTTTCATGAAATAGTCAAAGGCCTTTCGCTTAATCCAGGCCGAGTCTTCCATCTTGATCATGATCTGGGTCAGGATATTTTCCCAGATCCGGGGCGGGGCAAAGATATAGGTGGGCCCGATTTCCCGTTGGTCGTGAACCACCGTTTCAGTGCTTTCAGGACAGTTGACGGTAAATCCCGAGCACAGGGAATCGCCGAAGGAGAAGACATGGTCCCCGATCCAGGCCATGGGAAGGTAAGCCATGATGTTCTCCGTTTCGTCCAGTTTGTCCCACTCAAGAAATCCCCGGGCGCACATGGCGATCTTCCGGTGCGTCAGTATGACCCCTTTTGGGTTGCCGGTGGTCCCCGAGGTGTAGGCGATGATGGAGATGTCATCGGGCTGCACCTGATCCACCGCGTTCATGAAATAGTCGGGGTGCTCCTTGCCGAATTTCCGGCCCATTTCCTGAACGTCCGTAAAGGCCAGGAGCCAGTCATGTTGATAGTTGGTCAGTCCCCTGGGGTCATCATAGATGATATATTCCAACTCAGGGATCTCATCTTTCAGTTGCATGAGTTTGTCGGTCTGCTCCTGGTCCTCGGCCAGGGCAAACCGGCATCCCGAATGGCTCACAATGTAATGAAGCTCCTTGTGAATGGCATCCTGGTAGAGAGGCACCGGGACACCCCCCAGACACTGACAGGCTGCCAAACCCCAGTACAACTGGGGCCTGTTGTCGCCGATGATGGCCAGCTTATTGTCCTTCTCAAAGCCTAAGGAGGCCATTCCGAGGGCAAAATCCTTTACCTGTGCAAGGTAGTCTTGCCATGAATAGGACTGCCATATGCCGAGGTCCTTCTCACGTATAGCGGCCTTGGTTGGAGGGAATTTCTTGGCGTTATCCAAAAGGATATGGGGAAAGGTCAACGGCTGATCACTCATTTGTTCGAACCTCCTCTTTCAATTGACCCAACGTTACAAAGGTCGAGGATGCCGCACATACCAGGCGTCGGGAGTAAAGCGGCGGAAATTAACCGCAAACTCCCCTGGCAACGCACCGGATGCGGCGTCCCAGGCTTTCTATCAGGGTAAACAGAATGGCGCTTCTTTCCCGCTTTCATGAAGCCGCCTAGAGAGGACTTCATGAATGCACAAAAAAACCAAAAAGTAATCTTTACCTGCTGGCCTTAGGCCAGTTTTCCATTCTATTTGTGCAACCAAAGGGTTGAGGATTGATTCATCAAAAAAGTGGTCGACGTTCAGCCGGGTCCACGCGCTACTGTTTCTTGATCCCCCGGGAGATGAGATCGATAGCCAGATCCAGCGTGGGCTTTAGAAAATCCTTTCGCGGATCAAAACCCTTCTTTGTATCTTCCCAGAGGACCAATCCGGCAAAAAGCGCCCACACAATATCAGCAATGGCAACCGGATGGTGTTCGTTAAAAAGGCCTTTACGGATACCCTCTTCAAAAAGGTTCGATATGGCTCTTACATATTGCCCTGCCTTGCTCCTGATTTCCGACGCCAATTCAGGGGAGAGCCCTTCAAGGGCATCGCTGGATTGATATCTGAGCACGTGCAACAAGTTTAACGGGTCACGCTCATAGACCTCATAAAAGGCAAGCGGCAAGGCCTTGATCTTCTCTTCGATACCCAAGTCTTTTCGGTGGCAGACATTCTCGACTCTTTCCGCGATGATATCCAGCATTTGCAGACTGAGTGAGGCGTGCAATTCATCTTTGTTTTTAAAGTAGAGATAAATGGTCGCGGGGCTGTATTCCGCTTGTTCCGCGATGTTTTCGATGGTTGCCCCCGAGAATCCCTTTGCCGCAAAGACCTTCTTTGCGGCATTCAAAATCGCCTTGCGGCGCATTTTTTTTTCGCGTTCTTTTCTTTCTTCAATGCCCATGATTCAAGGACCTCTCCAAATGGAATTCCGCATCATAGATTTCGAAGATGTTTATAAGAAAACGCTGCGGTCAGTGAGATCAAAATCGCTTCATCGCTTCTTTTAATCTCCCGCGTGCCTCGTCAGAATACCAGCATTCAACGAACTGCTTTTCTTTTTCCTCTAAACGCTCAAGAATCTCGGTTTTAACCGGTAAAACACGATTTGATTTGATCACGGCAAATGCCTGCCGGGGGTGCGAGCCGAGTAACTCGGCTTTTTGGGTTGCCTCGGGTAATACCCGATCCAACGGCAACACCTGGTCAACCAAACCCATTTCAATAAGGGCGGGAGGCGGGTACAATTGGCCACTTTCCATAATGTCCCTGGCCTTACTCACCTCTAAGGTATTTCGTAGGATACAATCCGCTACATAGGGAACAGGAACCCCGAGCCTGATCTCGTTAAGTCCCATCATTTTTTTCCCTTCGGCGATCATGCGGTAGTCACAACAAAGTGCCAAAACACAGCCGCCCGCGGTTGCATGACCGGTAATGGCAGCAACGGTCGGTTTGGGAAATGTGAACAAGTTCAGGCAAAGACCGTTAAAGGCCTTCCAAAAAAGGGCAAAATCCTCTTTGGTGATGTCCAACAGAGAGGGAAGATCCAAGCCGATTGAGAAGAATTTGTGATTGGCGCTTGAAAGGACAACGCCGCTAACCTGGGGATCATCTTTGACTTTGTCGAGTGTCCCGCCTAAGGCCTTGACAAGGTCCGGGCCTATTTCATTGATAACGCTTCTGTTCAACCTTATAAGTGCAACTCCCTCTTGGTATTCTATGGAAATCACGGAAATTCCTCCTCGCTTTCCAGGGAGATGAGAGCATTATATATAGTTAACGGAAGTAATTTAATGACGGCCAATCAGCGAATTAATGGCATTAATACATCTAACGGCATTCTGCTGTCAACAAAAAAATCAGCGAGGTGGTTACTCTTTCTTAGAGAAGCTTTTGAACCTCATCCTTGGAAACCTGATATGTCTTGTCGAATTCGGACCAGAATTTCTTATCCTTGTTTTTCCATCCGTGGCCGAAACGTTCGTCAAAGAAAGAACTCAAGCGGGCAAACCAGGTCCCTGATTTCTCTATCCCTTGTTCCATTGCATGGAATATCTCCTCGAGATAGCTATCGATCTCGCGGATCTTATCCTTGGGAATATAGGATTTGGCGCCAAGCTTTATGGAACCTACCACGTTTTCAGGGCTTAACCCGTGGGCCGTGAGCATCAATGCCGGCATCTTTTTGCTTGTGGCAAGTTCCAACAAATCGAATCCCCTGACCCCCATAATGTCGAGGATTACCGCGTCATAAACCTTGGTTTCCAGCAGCTCTTTGGCGGCCTCGTAGGTTGAGGCGGTTTCAATGTCGCAGGTATCCAGCATTTCCACCAACGTCTCCAGGATATCGGCTTCGTCGTCAACCACGAGAATCTTTTTCCCTTCCAGCACATCTCTATCTGCCATAGCCCGTTCTCCTTCCTTTTTCATACGTCGTCAGTTACCCTGGTCCAATCGACTGAAATGATCGTACTAAGTTTCTATATACAGATATATGTGTGGAGTCAAGTTACGACTTTGAACCCCTGGCATTCCCAATCAAGGATTGAGTTCGTATTTCACGCTTTTGACACGGGACAATTTGCAAAAGACACGGATAGGTTTTGCGGCATGGCGGTGAATTGGGTTATGCTATAGATTTCACATTTTGAATTTCGGGCGAAATCGGTGTATGGAGAGTCCTATGCCATGGTGAAACAGACACGTCATTTAACCACGGAGGCGGAACATGGATTTTGATCTGACGGAAGAGCACAAGATGATACGGGACATGTGTCGGGATTTTACGACACAAGTCATTGTCCCGAGGGCGGAAGAGATAGAACGTACGGGTGAATACCCCTATGATATCATCGCTCAGATGGCTGAACTGGGGATGATGGGGATACCCGTATCCGATCTATACGGGGGCAGCGGGGGCGACTGGGTGGGGATGCACCTCTGCATCGAAGAGATCTCCCGCGGCGATCTGACTTTGGGAGCGCTTCTGGACGTGACCACCAGCGTGGTGGCCCAGGAACTGGAAGTCTTTGGAACCGAAGACCAGAAGAAGAAGTGGCTTGTGCCCATCGCAAAGGGAGAAAAGATCGGCGCTTTCGGCCTGACCGAACCGGATGCCGGTTCCGACGCCCAATCCATAAGGACCAAGGCCATTCTAGAGGGCAACGAATGGGTCATCAACGGATCCAAACAGTTCATCACCAACATCGGCCTCGACAATGCCAGCCTGATCATTATCGCGGCGGTAACCAAAAAAGTGGCCCAGGGTCCCGGGCGTATCTCCACCTTTATCGTTCCAAAGGGTTCGGCCGGCTTTGTTTTGGGACAGAGATACGAAAAGATCGGCTGGCACGGTTCGGCCACCCATGAAGTTGTCTTTGAGGACTGCAGAATCCCTGTGGACTTTCTCTTGGGTGATCCGGTCAAGGGGTTTTCTCGTATCCGATCACGGGGTTAATGAATGAAGAATCTCTGGCGGGCAATTTTTGCTGGACATCTTGGGTGAAATCGTGTACTGCGTAATGGGAAAGAGCC
>JANQDY010000275.1 GCA_028278625.1 Thermodesulfobacteriota bacterium | reverse complement strand
TCTATAGCAAAATGTAAGTCGAAAATCAAGGCAAAAGCGATTTTATTCGCAAGTATTTCAAATGGTTAAATTGGTTTTACTTTTTACAGGACCATCATTCTTGGATCTTCGGAAATCTAACACATCCGCGATGCGGGTGTAAATGAATTGAGGGCATTGTCATTGACAATGGATGTCTTCAAAGTATAATCAAAAAATGAAGCGGTTAATGGAAAACAAGAAATAGAGGAGGTATGCCATGAAAATGTTACTTCGTTTGATGCTTGTTTTTGTGATGATTTTTGGAGCGATGCCGGCCTTTGGTGAGGAAGCCATGCAAATGTGGCGATGTGAGATGGACGATGACGCAACCGAGGAGCAAGTGATGGCCATGGCCCATGAATGGCTTGCAGCCGCCAAGAAGATGCCGGGCGGCGAGAATCTCAAAGCCTTTGTGAATTTTCCGGTTGCCGTAAACGCCCCCGGTGAAATCGATATCCTGTTTGTGGTTGTGGCCCCGTCTTTCAAGGAATGGGGTCAATTCTGGGACAGCTACCTGGGTTCTGCGGCCGAGCTGGTGGACAAGAAGCATGAGGAATTGGTCGCATGTCCGGGCAGTGCCCTGTGGGAGATCAAAAGGGTGAAATAGATGAGGTGATCATGGCACGATTGGACCGAATGACCGAGGCGGAAAGAGATTACCTTATCTCTCTCCCGTGCCCTACTTTTAACACAACCCCGTGGGCAACACCGCCCGCACTGGACAATTGCCGTATCGCCATCGTGTCCAGTGCCGGTATTCATCGAAGGGGAGACCGGCCCTTTGAACCGGGCGCTTCTGACTATCGCATCATACCGGGGGATACACAACCCGGTGATATCGTCATGAGTCACGTCTCTACAAATTTTGACCGGACCGGCTTTCAACAGGATCTGAATGTGATTCTCCCGCTTGAAAGGCTGAGGCAGCTGGCCGAAAACGGTATTATCGGCAGCGTTGCCGATTACCATTATGCGTTTATGGGGGCCACTGAACCGAAGAAGATGGCATCGGCCGCCAGAAACCTGGCCCGCATTTTGAAAAACGACGGCGTCGACGCCGTACTGCTGGTGCCGGTCTGACCCCATTGTACGCGCGCCGTGGGCGGGCTGTCGCACTATCTTGAAGACGAAGGGCTTTCGACCACACAGATCAGCCTCATTCGGGAACATACCGAACAAATCAGGCCTCCCCGTGCCCTGTGGGTCCCTTTTGACCTGGGCCGTCCCCTTGGCGTGCCCAACGATGAAGCTTTTCAAACCCGTGTTCTGATGGAAACCCTTAAACTGCTCAATTCTCCAAGTGGACCGGTCTTGGCGGAATTCACCGAAGAAGCGCCGGATGATCAGACCTATGGCGGCCCCCCCGCCTGCCCGGTTGATTTCCACAAGCACACCGAACCCATCACGGCTCTGGATCAACTCATAGCGCTTTTCAAAGAGGAATTCTCACAGATGAGAAGCTGGTATGATCTCGCCAGGGAAAAGCGGGGGCGTACCACTGCCACGTCATCGGAAGCCGGCCTGGAAGAATTGTTGGATAAGCTCATAGGTTTCCTGAAAAATGGTTCAACGATGGAAGTCACCGGGGACATCTCACGGGGCACGACCGTCAGAATGTCGGTGGAAGACCTGAAAGCGTACTACTTTGAGGCGGTTACGATCCAGCCCGGCCAACCGAAGGACAGCAGGTCTCTGGCGGAATGGTTCTGGGGGGAGACCTTGGCAGCCAAACTGATCAACAGAATTCGTGTCCTGTGCAAAAAGAGCCAAGACGATTCTTTGAGGCACATCACTCGTGCCCTCATCCCCAAGGCCCAACTTTACCGGTTTGAATAAAGGCCAAGGATTTTTTTATGAGCGCTGGCGCTAGTCCGTTGGGCGCCAGCGGCGGTATATGCCCCACCACTGGTCCGGGTGGCGTCGAATGATGTTTGCCAGCCAGTGGGCCAGTTCCTGAAGCAGCACCGCGGTTTGGGGATGATCTTCTTCGGCCGCTTCGGGGGGGACTGTCATGGGGGGGTGAAAGATGATTCGGTGGTTAAATTCACCCGGTTCCAGGATGGCATGGGCCGGTACCAGCGGCGCACCGGTCTTGGCGGCCAGCCTCACGACATAGCTGAACATGGGTGTTTTCCGGCCCATGAAATCCACCAAAAGCCCGCCTCTTCCGGCGGGATGCATGTCAAAGGTAATCATCACGGCCCCGCCTTCTTTAAGGATCTTTCTGGTCTCCCTTAAAACCGTCAGCGGCTGCCGGTCGGAAATGCTTTGGTAGCCGATCCGGGTTCTGGCGTCCTTAAACGCATTCTTCAGTGTTTCTTCATGGGGGTCCCTGGCAACGGGGGCGAACTGGAATCCCCGGGCCACAATGGGAATGCCGATCCAGGGAAACATGCCCATATGCCCCGTTGCCACAATACATCCCCGGCCCTTGGCCAGAACCTCATCCATGACGCCGTTTTCCTCTTCCCTTACGTGGTCTGGAATCAGTTCCGGGTGATAGGCGTGGTAAAAAAGGTCCACGAACCCGCTGCCGATATGGGCCACAATCCGGTCCGCGATCCTTTTACGGGTCGATTGCGAAGATTCGGGAAGGGCGATGGCAAGATTGCTTAAAAGCAGTCTTCTCCTGGGCCTCATAAGGGTGAGACCCAGCCGCGAAATGACCGCGGCCCTGCGGCAGGTGCGCGTAAAATCCATATCCCCTTTCAGACGGGACAATACCGCGTCCAGCACCGTTTTGGTGATTCTCTTTTCAAGGGGTTTGAGCCGTTTTAAACCCACGAATAGACCTTCCTTAAAAGCCGCTTAATTCCATGAAGAGAAGACTGTCCATGATTTCTTCACGGAACAGCTCCATCACACGATTACGCACCTCCACGAACCCACTGCTCTGACGCATTTCATAGCGCCTGGGACGGGGAAGATTGGTTTCGATGACCTCGACAATCCGTGCGGGCCGCTTGCTCAGGACCACCACCTTGTCCGCCAAGAAAACCGCTTCGTGAATGTTATGGCTGATGAAAAGGATGGTGATCCCTGTTTTCTCCCACACCTCCATGATTCTGTCATAGAGGTACAGGGTGGTCTGAAAATCGAGGGAACTGAAAGGTTCGTCCAGAAGCAGAATGTCCGGCTCGTAGATCAGACTCCGCAGGATGCTGAGCATCTGCTGCTGGCCGCCGCTCAACTCATAAGGGTAGGCATCCTCCCGGATGGTCATGTTGAGCTGCCAGAGGAATTCTTCCGCCTTTTGCTTCCGCTTTCTTCTGGGGACGCCGTTTAATTCCAGCGGCACCATCAGGTTTCCCATACAGGTGAGCCACGGGAAGAGAGATTCCCGGTAATTCTGAAACACGTATCCGATTTTTGCTTCCTGGATGGTCTTGCCGCCGATGCGGATGGTGCCGTAATCCATCTCTTCGATGCCGGCCAGCAGGCCGAAAAAAGTGGTCTTCCCACACCCGTTGGGGCCCACAATGGTGACGAATTCCCCTTTTTGGGCCGTAAAAGAGATATTGTCCAGCACGCGCAGCGCACCGCTCCCCAGCCGCGGATCAGGGGCCGTATCGTAGTGCTTGCTGACGCCGCGAACATGGAGGTAGGGAGTGCGACTTGCCATGGCCAGAGTGCCTCAAGGGGGCTATTCCCAATAGAGGTTTGTGGTGTCCATCTGTTTCTTATAGGCCCCTTCCTTATGGAGGACGCCAAAATAGTCTTCCCCTGCCAGTTTATCCAGTTCACCTACCTTAATCCACTTGTCAAAGGGGATCCGCATGGCAACGGGCTTGGGCAGGCGCGTGTATTTTTCGAGAAAACCTCTTGCCGCCTTTTCGTGGGTGCGAATGAAATCGACCCCTTTTTCAATGGCTGCCCTGATTTTTGCAGCCTTATCCGGATGCTTCATAAGGAATCTTGAAGAAATGGAAAAGGCCCCCCCTGGATATCCTCGTTTGAGATTCAAGACGGATACCGGATGCGCCATCAGGTATCTCCCCATCTTCTTTGAGACCGCTATCATGCCCAGGGGTTCAGGGGTAAAGAAGGCGTCGACCTGACCGGCAGCGAGGGCTGGAACCATGTTGGGCGGCGGGATTTCCACGAAATTGACACTGTCGGGATCCAGTTGGGTACGAATGACCGCCTTGGCCAGCGCCCGACTGGTGGCCCCCGGAAAATGACCGACCCGTTTTCCCTTGAAATCCTTGAAATCGTTGATTTGTGCATCCTGCTTGACCACCACCACAAACGTATGGTCATCGGGGTTGTCCGGGCCGTAGACGAGAAAAATCTTGAACTTTCCCGGCACATTCTGTTCGGCAAACCAGTGGCCTGAAATGGCGCTGCCGCAGTCGGCCTGTATCCGATTGGCCACCAGTGCGTCAATGATGGCGGTTCCGGACTGAAAGGGCACCAGCTCAACATCAAGACCTTGATCAATAAAATACCCTTTTTCAGCCGCCACAAAGGTGGGCAGGCTCATGACCAACGGCAGATAGCCGATTTTGATGGTTTCTGCATTTGCACCCATGGGCCCGGACACTGCGACCAGAAGCAATCCCGCCAGGATCAATTTGAAAGCCTTTTTCATTTCATCGACCTCCTTTTCCATGGTTTAACACCCGGGACAAAGCCCTTTTAGGCGTCCGGTGCATCATCCGGCCTTGCCACTCCAATGAATCAGTTTATTCTCCATTTTCACAAACCCCTGGTTGATGAAATAACCGATTAGACCGGCCATCACAATAAACGCGTACATCTCCGAAATCTGGTAGGTCATGTGCGCATTGTAAATCAAAAACCCCAGCCCTCTTCTGGTGCCGATGAACATTTCGAGCACCACCATGATAATCAGGCTCAGGGAAAGGGCCAGGCGCAATCCCGCAAAGGTCTGGGGAAGCGCTTCCGGAAAAACCACCTTCGCCATGATATACGCCTCCGATGCCTTCATGGCTTGGGCCGCCCTTTTTCGGGTTCGGCTGCAGGAACGCACCCCGTAGGTGGTGTTCACCACGATCAGGAGAGAGCATCCGAAAACCACCAGGCCGATCTTGCTGCCGTCGCCGATGCCGAAGGCCAGCATGAACAAAGGAAACATGGCGGTGGCGGGAAAAGAACGGAAGAAATCGATGATGAACTCCACGGATTCATACACCTTTTCCCAATATCCCAGAACAATGCCCATGGGAACCCCGATGAAGATCGCGGCAATGTAACCTGCCATCATTCGGTAGAATGTCATGAAAAGATGTTCATAGGTGACGCTTTGACTGAGGAGCGCGATCAATTCCTTTCCCACTTTTACGGGTGAAGGAAGGAAGAAAGGGTCCACCATGCCCGTCACGGTCACCAGAAACCAGACAAAGATGAGGACCAGCGGTCCCAGGAGTTTATTGTGATCGGCAACAAATGTCTTAAATCTTTTCAGATCCCCTTCCTGATCCCTCAGCTGTTTCTTGACCACTTTCCCGGTGCGAGACCGGGGCAGGCTCTCTCTAAACTCAACGATTTTGGGGATTTTGAAACTTGCCAGCCGTTCTCTCAGGAATTTGAGGATCTCTTTCCTGCTCAGGTTTTCGCCCACCTTTGGAACGATGCTGGCTTTCAATACCGCCCCTCTTTCCGGATTACGAATTCCCACCACCGCCGCCTCGGCCACTTTTTTATGGGTGCACAAAACGTTTTCCACCTCGGAAGGATAGATATTCATTCCGCCGCTGATGATCATATCATCGGCCCGTCCCAAAATATAGAGGTAACCGTCCTGGTCGAGCTTCCCAAGATCCCCCGTATAATACCACCCGTTTTTGATTTTCCGGGCCGTGGCCCTGGGATTCTTGAAATAGCCTTTCATGACCTGAGGCCCTTGAGCGATCACTTCTCCCACCTCCCATGGTTTCAACCAGCGGCCCTCCTTGTCCACGATTCTGATCTCAATCCCCGGGGCCGCCCTGCCGGCGCTCGCCATCTTATGGGGAGCGTCTTCGTAACGGGTAAGGGTCAGCAGCGGGGAAGTCTCCGTGGCACCGTAACCCTGAAGGGCCACGGTATGGGGATAGGCTTTTAGCCAATCTTCCATGATTTCTTCTGGAACCACGGTCCCCATCATGGCAATAAAACGGAGGTCTATAAGGTCATACCGATCGCGGCTGGGAAGGTTCAGAATCATCTGAAAAATGGGCGGGACCGCATGAAAGAAGGTCACCCGGTTCCGCTCCAGTTCCTCGAGAATCTTTTTGGGCCGGATCTCATCGATGATAACGAGGGTCATGCCAATAACCGCCATGAGATTCAGCACCACCGGTCCGGAGATGTGGCTCATGGGAAGCACACACCCTTCGATATCCTTTTCGTCAACGGGAAGAAAAGCTTCCATGGTTTCTGGATAGAAGCCCATGTGGGCAAAAGTGAGCACAACCCCTTTCGGTCTTCCCGTGGTTCCGGAGGTGTAAAGGTATAGGCATTCATCAGCATCATTTAATGAAACATCCGGATTTTCGCTGTCGCCTTTTCGAACGATATCACCAAAAGAAACCATTCCATCACCCACGCTCTTTTCCCCTTCCACCACGATGACCCATTTCAGGGTTTCCGATTTTTCACGGAGCATTCGGGCGGCAAAGGTATTCTGTTTGGTATGGGTGATTAAGACCCCGGCGCCGGTTTCTTCAAAAAGGGGCGTGATTTCACGGGGGCTGAGCCGAAAATCCAGAATAACGGCAATGGCCCCAATCTTCATCAGTGCAAAATAGGCAACGGAGAACTCAGAACAGTTGGGCAGGAGCAGGATGGCGCTGTCACCTTTTTTGGTGTTGCGAGCGCTCAACCAGAGGGCCAATCGATTGGCCAGAGTATTCAGTTCTGAAAAGGTAAGCGTTATATCATTGCAGATGACCGCTGCTTTATCCCGTCTTTCAGTGGCCTGTCTTTCGAGATGCCGGGCGACAATCATTTTTACCGGTACCCTCCGGATATCGATACTGAATGACCCGCATTTTTTTGACCGGGCAAGGGGAATTAACAACTGACATTATGATGGTGTTCTTCCGATCCCCGTTCACTCTCTTAAATGAATATCCGAAATGCCGCCCAATTTCAAGTCCCTGGAAGTAGAAACAGGGAGATCTTTGTGACAACGGCCTGAAAAAAGGCGTCTTGGTCAGACCTTTTCTGGTCAGTCACCGAAGGTTCATTGCCCGCTCACAGGCGGATTCCAAAAGGGGGATGAACTGAAGGATGTCTTCCACAATGCAGATATCCGCTTCATTGAAAATGGGTGCGCTTTTGTCCCGGTTAACGGCCACCACAAGCCCCGCCCCCCTCATTCCCATCACGTGTTGGGAGGCACCGGAAATACCGAAGGCAAGGTAAAGGGCCGGGGAAACCGTGGCCCCCGTGACCCCCACCTGTCGATCATATCCCAGCCAGCCGCGATCACAGATGATACGGGTGCCGGCCACCTCGGCCTTGGGGAGCCGTCTCGCAAGCCGGTGAATCAATTCCATATGATCAGGTTCACCGATACCGTTCCCAACGGCCACGATCACGGGGGCCGAAGTGATACGGGTCGTGTGGGCGACGGCCTGTTTGCGGCCCCCATAACGGGACCGGCGTGCCTTCGGATGAACCCTTTTCCGGGTCACCAATGCCGGTTGGGTTGATGCCGTGGGCCCATCGTCCTTAAAGGCTCCCGGTTGTATGGTGATGACCGTGGTGGCTGCGCTGACGGCATAGAGCCCCTTGAGCTTGCCCCCATAGATCTCTTTTTGGAAGCAGAAACGACCCTCATATTCCATAAGGCCGTCCACACCGCAGAGGCAGGCTGCGCCAATGCGGGCTGCCACATACGGGGCCCACTCCCACCCCCGGGAGGTATGGCTGGTGCACACAAAGGAGGGATCAGCCGCCCCTATCTCCGCGGCGATCACTTGGCAGAAAACCTCATTGAGATAATCCTTGAGTTCTTCTCCTTCAATAAGGGTGACTGAAATACCGGATTTTTCAGCCACTTCATAAGCCAATGCTTCCCCTTCACCGCCCAGGAGCCAGAGGCCCATGGTGCCCGCCCCCAGCCCCTGCAACCTTCGCCCGAAGGAGATGAGTTCCTGGATTTCCGAATCAAGTGCTGCCCCACGGCCCTCTGCAATGAGCATGATGTCCATTTCCTCGACCCCTGTTCAAATGAAATTCTTTTCTTTCAAAATGGCTGCCAGTTGATCGGCTTTCCCGGAAGGGGAACCGTTCAAGAACCTGGAGGGACGGGTATGGGCGGGCAACCGGAACGCCATGGGCGTTACGAGGGTTCCGGAAGGCAACAGCGAGCCCGTGGGAATGGTTGGAAAGACCTTTTTATTGGCCCGCAGCATGTTGGAAAGGGACGGGTATCTTGGTCTGTTGATACCGGGCTGCAGCGACAATAGGGCCGGCAGATCCATTTCCACCGCCTCACGGACACCCCCTTCGATCTCCCTCTCGATCCTCACGAATCCCCGTTCATGGAGGATTTCCATGGCGATCACCTGGGTGGCGTGGGGCAACCGAAGATGGGCCGCCAGCATGGGTCCCACCTGGCCGCACATGAAATCCTCCGACATGGTGCCGCACAGGATCAGTCGGTAATGACGCTCAGCCGCAAATTCCGCGATCCAGGCGGCCACGGAAGCCTGGTCCGGATCAACTCCCTCGGAGGTGAGGAGATGAATCCCCTCATGACATCCCATTCCCAGGGCCCGCTTTAAGACCTGTGCCGACCGCTGGGGGCCCGCCGTAATGACATCGATATGCACCCCCTCAAAAGCCTCACTGATAAGCACCGCCTGCTCAAGGGCAAATTCATCAAAGCGATTCAAAGAAAACCTGTGGAAGGCCCCGGGGTTGCTATTGCTGAGGTCCGCCTCATTAAAGATAAATCCCTCCAATTGGAGAACCTGTTTGACACATACCAGGATATTCATGGGTCTGCGCTTTCCTCATTTGAATCCTTTTAATAGCGCATATATTTAAGTAACCGAACCCATGAATGTCAATATAAAAAATAACAATCGTTCGTTATTTTTATCTTGACTTTCACGGACCGTTTCGGTAGTCTGCCATGCACGGGGAAGAACACCCGGAATGAATCGCCGCAAAACCCACGTGGCCCCTGTGGCCAATCGAACACATGAGCGAAATATATTTGATCCGACACGGGCAGGCCTCTTTCGGCGCAAGGAATTACGACCGGCTCTCTCCCATCGGCATCCGGCAGGCCCAGATCACCGCCGACCATCTGGCGGCCCTGAACATCCATTTTGACGCCATCTACTGCGGTGACATGAAACGCCAGAAAGATACGGCCAGGCCCCTTCTGGAGAAACATCCAAGCCCTTTGTCCCAAGGAGACCGCCATCGCATTTTACCTGCTTTTGATGAATACGACGCCAGGGCCATCCTGCTGGCCCGTAAGGAGGTTTCAAAAAGGACCCACGGATCAGCGGTTGTCGACCTCACAAAACTTCGGCGGGACAGAAAAGCCTTTCAGGTCTATTTCAACCAAACGGTCAGCCGATGGCTTGAGGGGGCCTATGACGACCAGGCGGGCATCGAACCGTGGGATGACTTTTGCGGAAGGGTTCGAGACGGTATTGCGCATTTGGTAAAGGAACACGGCAGAGGCTGTCGCATCGCCCTGTTCACCTCGGGAGGTCCCATATCGGTGGCCATGCAAATGGCGCTCAATCTATCGCCGCGCAAAACCCTAGACGTCAGTTGGCAGGTGATGAATGCGTCAATCACCTGCTTTAAATACAATCCGTCCGGAATTACACTTTCAATGTTCAACAATATCACTGGGCTCCTGCTTCAAAAGGATCCGGAATTGCTGACCTACCGGTAGGCCAAGGGACCGTGAGGCTATCGTTGAAACACCGGCGCGGATTGTGAAAATATCTTAAAAACCTTTTGTATTAAAGCTGATAGGAGCAACCAAATGGATTTTACCATTTCAGAAAAAATGGAGACCATCCTGGGGATGATCGATGAATTCGTCATCAAGGAGCTCATTCCCCTTGAAAGAGACTTCCTGGCCGATCATCTTGAAGAACTGCTGCCGGTCCTTGAAGAAAAACGGGCCATGGTCCGTCAGATGGAACTCTGGGCCCCGCTTCATCCGGCGGAACTGGGCGGCATGGGACTTTCCCTCATGGAAAGCGCCCTGGTTTTTGAAGCCCTGGGCCGAACCCCTTTGGGGCTGTACTCCTTTGGCTGCATGGCGCCGGATGCGGGCAATATCGAGATTCTTCACAAGTACGGAACCCCCGAGCAAGTGAAAGCATTTCTGGTGCCGCTGGTTGCGGGCCAAATCCGAAGCTGCTTTTCCATGACCGAAGTGGATATGCCCGGCTCAAATCCGGTGATGATGGAGACCACCGCAAAAAAGGATGGAGCGGACTATGTGATCAACGGCCACAAATGGTACACCACCGCGGCGGACGGCGCGGCATTTGCCATTGTGATGGCCGTCACCAATCCCGAGGCCCCGCCGCACCGTCAGGCCAGCATGATTGTTGTGCCCGCCGGCACTCCCGGCTACAACCTGGTACGCAATATTCCGGTCATGGGCCATGCCGGGGAAGGGTATTTCAGTCACGGCGAGATCCTGTATCAGGACTGCCGGGTGCCCCAAAAATACCTTCTGGGGAAAGAGGGTGAAGGGTTTGTTATTGCCCAGGAACGGCTCGGTCCGGGCCGTATCCATCACTGCATGCGCTGGATCGGCATCTGCAACCGATGCTTTGATCTCATGTGCGCCCGTGCCAGGGATCGTATCATTGCGCCCAACCGAAAACTGGCGGACCGCCAGCTGGTTCAGGCCATGATCGCTGAAAGTGCCGCCGAGATTCAGGCGGCCCGCCTCATGGTCCTCCACGCCGCCTGGAGCATCGAGCAACTGGGCACCAAAGCGGCCCGCAAGGACATCTCCATGATCAAATTCACCGTGGCCAATACCATGCAGCGGGTTATCGACCGTGCGCTCCAGATCCATGGGGGACTTGGGATGACCGACGACACCATCATTGCATACTTCTTTCGCCATGAACGGGCTTCCAGAATCTATGACGGCGTGGACGAGGTGCACAAAGTCTCCGTGGCCCGTCAGATTCTGAAATCCTATGAAAACAGGACCATCAGATAGACGCCTCATGAAACCCATACCCACTCACAGATACAGCAAGTTCAAGAAGGAAATTGATCGGCACAAGCAAAGCTGCTATTTGGAGTTTTTTGCAAAGAACCCGGACGTCTTTCAGATCAAGAAAGAAAAGACCATTCAAAAAAACCTCGAAAAGATCTTCAACGCGGCCCTCAAAATCAGTAACAAAATGGGCTTCCATGCCATGACCATGCGCAATCTCAGCAAAGAGGCGGATTTGAGCACCGGTGCTTTGTACAACTACTTTTCAGGAAAGGATGAATTGCTGGCCATGATGCAGCGCCACCGCCGGGCCATCGCCGGAAGGGTACTTGAGAGCAACATCCGCATGGAAAAGGACCCGCGCTCAAAACTGCGCGCCGCCATCCGGACCCACTTGTACTTGAGCGAGGCCATGCAGCCCTGGTTTTTCTTCTCCTACATGGAGGCCAAGAACATCAACCCCAAAGAGCGACGGGCAGCGGTTCAGGGAGAGCTGAGCACGGAAAAGACCTTTACGGACATCATTGCCATGGGCAGGGATCAGGGGTTCTTTGTGACGGATGACTGCCGGTTGACGGCCAGCCTCATCAAGGCCATGCTTCAGGACTGGTATCTCAAACGCCCAAAATACGCCCGCAGAAAAATTGAAGTGGACGGCTACGTGGACTTTGTGACAGCCTTTATCGAAAGGAGTATCATGAACAAAAGGGTGGCCTAGAACAACCGTCTGGCAATGGTGATCTTTTCCGCTTCCTTGGCCCCTTCATAGATTTCCAGGATCTTGGCATCACGAAGGCCAGTTTCGCAGGCTTTCCGCCAAATATCACTTGGATACTTCTCTTCCCTGTCATACGCTTTGGCAACAGGTTCAATCTCATTGACAGCAAACCGATACGCTGTTTCCTGCACCATTCGATGTTCTTCGGTTAGTTCAAAATCCATATGCCCCGCCCTTGAGCCGATTTCAAAACGCCCTCTTTATTGAACATTTTGAAACCGGCTCCCTTTTATTTTTTGCTTAACCCCGTCCCCGTGGGGATTATACATCTCTATTTGTAACTCAGGACCTGTCTTTTACCGGTCGGATAAAGCCACTTCCCGCCCTTGATCTCAAAAAGGACCGAAACATCGGAACCCGTATGCTGGGTCGCACTGAAATTGTTTTCAGGACCGCCAAAGGGGTGCTGATACCCCTTGACGCTTTCGAGACCATTGATGAAGCTGTCCAAGGTCAAGTCCTTTCCGGCGTTTTCCAGCCCCAAAACCGCGATGTCCGCCATGACATACCCCTGTTGTGCCACTTCGGAGGGCGCCTTGCCGTACCGTTTTTTGTAGTTTTCAAAAAACGTCTTTGCCTTTCCGGTTGCGTCATCTTCATACATGATCGGCAACGAGGTGACGCCATAAAGGCCTTCAACGGCCTTACCACCGCTTGCCGGAATGGCGTAGTTGGTAGACGCCGTTGTCCCCACCATATCCACATCCCATCCCATCTTGCGGGCCGTGGAGACGGCCAAAATGGTATCCCTGATAATGGTGCCCAACACGACCAGGTCGCAACCGGCATCCCTCAGTTTCGTAATGGCCCCCACAAAATTGGTTTCGGCTGCCTTATGTTTGGTTTCCGCCGTCAAACGCATTCCCATTTCCTTCAATTGATCATTCACCGCATCCTCAATTTCCACGCCAAAGTCGGTGTCAATACACATGGTGCAGATTTTTTTCTTCCCTTCCTGTTCCACGAAATATTTGATCGCCGCCCGGGTGTTGGCATAGTAGGTTGCCAGATTGACGAATTTCAGTTTGTGGTGGGGTTCCCCCATGGATCTCGCGGCTGAATAGGGGAAGAGGTTCGGCACGTCCTTCTCTTCCAGCAGCGGAAAAACCGCATTGTTCATGGGCGTTCCGATACTTCCGATCAAAAAGAAGACCTTGTCCCGGTTAACCAGCTTATTGGCCTTCTGCACGGCGATAGGCACACGGTATTCCGAGTCCTCCACAATGTATTTGATCTTTCTTCCATTGATACCCCCGGCTTCATTGGCTTCGTCAAAACGCATTCTGATACCGTTACTTGCATCGATACCCCATGCTGCCACGGGACCGCTCAATGCCGTGTGGGTTCCCACAACAATTTCATCGTCGGTGACGCCCCTGGTTTCAGCCTGGGCCGATTGGATCAACCCAAACAGCATGGCACCGCTCAACAAAAGACTCAAAAAATGCTTCCTTTTCATACGCTCCTCCTTCTCTGTTAAAGGTTTTTTGGAATCCACGCTTCGTTAAAACGGCGTTTTATGAATCATGGTTCCACCGATTTTAATAAATACCATTTTGGGGAATTGCCCATGGATTCCCCTTGGGGTATTTAGCAGGCAACAGGCAAACGCCCTAATACATGGATTCAATCAAATCCCCGTATTTTTCGTTGACGAATTTTCGTTTCAATTTCATGGTGGGCGTCAATTCATCGTCTTCCGCGGTCAGCAGTTGATCGATCAACCGGATCTTCTTGATCTGTTCGACCCGTGCGAATTGTTTGTTGACGTTGACCGTCTCCTTCCAAATCAGTTCCACAACCGGTTCAGCCTTACACAAACTGGCAAAATTGGTGTAAGGGATGTCGTTATCCTGGGCGTGTTTCTCCACATTTTCCTGATCGATCATGATCAGACAGGTCAGGTACTTTCGTTTATCGCCGATCACGACCGCGTCGGTGATGTAAGGGGAAAATTTCAGCTGGTTTTCAATCTCGCTGGGAGAGATATTCTTGCCGCCCGCCGTAATAATGATGTCTTTGAGCCGATCGGTGATGGTCAGAAATCCCTCTTCATCCATTATGCCGACGTCCCCCGTGTGCAGCCATCCATCAACCACCGTCCCTTTTGTCTTTTCCGGCTGGTTCAGATATCCCACAAAAACCCCGGGGGATTTGATGAGAATCTCTCCCTGGGCGGAAATATTGATCTCGGTACCGGGAATGGCCCGGCCCACCGTCCCCGGTTTGGCATTACCGATGGGGTTGCTGGTGGCAACCCCGCAGCATTCGGTTTGGCCGTAGGCCTCGAACATCTCCACGCCCATGGACACATACCATCTGATGAGATCCGGCGAGATGGGCGCCGCTCCCGTCCCGGCCCAGCGCAGCCGGTCCAATCCCATCATGCGCAGAATGTTGTTCAACACCGTTTTCCGGACGATCCAGTAAGAGAGAGAGAGACCCACGGGAAGGGATCGTTTTTCAGCCTTGTGATCCGCAACCCTGCTCCCTATCTTAAGGGCCAGATGATAAAACCATTTACCGATCCGGGTGGCATCCTTTACCTGAATTTGAATTGCGGAATAGAACTTCTCCCAGATCCGGGGAACCGCAATAAAGGTGGTGGGCGAAAGCTCACGAATATTTTCGGGGACCGTATCGGGACCTTCCGCAAAATTGATTGTGCCGCAAGATTTCAGGGGGATGAGAATGGAGAAAAGCCGTTCCATGATATGGCACAAGGGGAGAAAGGAGAGCTGTTCATCCCTGTCGTTGATCTCCAGTATTTTGTCAAAGGCCTCCACCTGGTACAGACAATTGTAATTGCTGATCATGGCCCCCTTGGGAGGACCGGTGGTACCGGATGTATAGATGAGCACCGCCAGATCCTGGGGCTTTGATTTGTCGATTTCCCGGTCCCAGATATCGGGATTGTTAAGACCAAAGGCATGTCCCGCTTCATAAAGGGAATCCATCATCAACACCTGATCATCGTGGAATTCATGAAGGCCTTCGGGATCGAAAACAATGACCTTGCTGACCATGGGGAGCTCGTCCCTGACTTCCAGGAATTTATCCAGCTGTTCCTCATTTTCCACAAAAAGGAACCGGGTTTTGGAGTCCCTTACCAGGTATTTGAGCTGCAAACTGGAATCGGTGGTATAGACCCCGCTGGTAACGCCGCCCACGCCACGAATACCCATGTCCGCATAGAGCCATTCCTTGTTGTTTTCACTGACAATGGAGCAGACATCGCCGCGCCCGAGCCCCAGGGACAACAGTCCCAGGCCAATTTCCCTGGCCCTTTTTCCGTATTCATTCCAGCTATAGGATTCCCAGATGCCGAAGTTCTTCTCACGCATGGACACCTTGTCCCCCAGTTGTTGAACACGGTGGCGGAACAACTTGGCAATGGTATCGAAGCCTTCAATCAGAACGGGATTTTCTGGTGGTCTGTTCATGGATTCATTTCGTTTTTTGTTGTTGATGTCACTGGCTTTCGGCCGCCCTTTAGCGCCACGTCTTCCTTTTTTTCCAGCGGCGTTTCCCCCTCACCCCTTCGTCTTTGATACCCATGTAAAATTCCTTGATATCTTCCGATGCCATCAGATTGGCGCAGGTGTCCTCCATCACAATGCGTCCGTTTTCAAGGACGTATCCATAGGCCCCGTTTTTGAGGGCCATATTGGCGTTCTGCTCCACCAACAGCATGGTCATTCGGCGTTCCCGGTTCAGGTTCCGGATGATGGTGAAAATGTCTTGCACGAACAGAGGGGAGAGTCCCAGGGAGGGTTCATCCAGCAGCATCAGTTTCGGTTTTGCCATCATGGCACGTCCCAGTACCAGCATCTGCTGTTCGCCCCCTGAGAGGAATCCCGATTTCTGCTTGATCCGATTCTTGAGCACGGGAAAGTACTCATAGACCGTCTCAAGGTCATGGTTGATCCCTTTGCGGTCTTTTCGACCATAGGCCCCCATGACCAGGTTTTCATAAATCGACAGCAATGGAAAAACCTCCCGCCCTTCGGGAACATGGGCGATCCCCATTCGCGCGACCCTGTCCGGGTCCATCTTCTGAATTTCCCGGCCCAGAAAAACCACCTTTCCCTTTTGCGGATCCATTGCACCGGACAGGGTTCTTAAAATGGTCGTTTTTCCCGCGCCGTTGGCACCCAGAATGGTGATTATTTTTCCCTCCCGCACATCCAGGCTGATCCCTTTGATTGCCAGTATGGGACCGTAGTAAGTTTCGATATTCCTTAGCGAAAGGATATTAGCTGACATCTTCTTCTCCCAGGTAGGCTTTTATCACCCGCGGATCCTGCTGTACCTCTTTAGGGGTTCCTTCGGCCAGAGGGACACCGTAATTGATTGCCAGAACCCTGTCCGATACCTGAGAAACCAGTTTCATGTTGTGCTCCACCATCATCACGGTAATTCCCAGAAGCTTCTTGATATCGTCGATCCAGAATGCCATGTCCTCGGTTTCATCCACATTGAGTCCCGAAGCCGGTTCGTCCAGCAAGAGCAGTTTCGGATCCGTGCAAAGGGCGCGTCCCAACTCCACGATTTTGCGAACACCGTAGGGCAGATTCTGAATCAGTTGGTCCCTATAGTGCTGAAGGTCCAGGAAATCAATCACGTCTTCCACGCGCCTGCGGTGTTTCAGTTCCATTCTTCTGACCGAAGGGAGAAAGAAAAGGTCGGAGAACATGCTGGACTTGCAGTGAATGTGACGGCCGATGAGAAGGTTCTGTAAAACCGTTGCGTGATCGAAGAGTTCGATATTCTGAAAAGTCCTGGCAATCCCCAGACTGACCACCTTATGGGTGGGGAAATGGGTGATGTCTCTGTCTTCAAAAAAGATCTTTCCCGCGGTCAGGTTGTAAATGCGGCTGATGATATTGAAAATGGTTGTCTTTCCGGCGCCGTTGGGCCCTATGATCGTAAAGATGCTTCCTTTTTCAACGCTGAAACTGACATCATTGACCGCCCGTATGCCGCCGAATTCAATGGACAGGTTGTCAGCCTTCAAGAAAATCATTGCACACGCTCCGTTTTGAGGTAGGTCTTCTGACGCTTAAAAGTGGCCTTGCGATAGAGGGGGAACATGTCCATGTAGTGTTTCAATTTCAACCATCTCCCGTACAGTCCCATGGGCTCAAAAATGATGAACAATACCATGATGATTCCAAAGAGACCGGATTGGAGGGCCGGAAATTGCGCAATGGCACTTGGCAGATGGTCTTTGGCGATGGCGATGGCCTGGGGCAGCAGCCCAACGAAAATGGCGCCGAAAACGGCCCCGTGAACGGTTCCCAGCCCCCCCACCACCACCATCATCAACAACTGGACAGAAAGGAGGAAGTTAAAGGCGTCCGGCGTCAGATAGGCGAGGCGATGGGCAAAGAGAGCGCCGGCCAATCCGGTGAACAGACCGCTCAAGGCAAATGATTTGATTTTATAGACGGAGAGGTTGATCCCCATGCTTTCCGCGGAGATCTCCGAATCTCTGATGGCAATGAACGCCCTGCCGGTAGGGGAGCGAATCAGGTTCAACGTGATATAAAGGACCGCCAGCAGCACCCCCAGACAGAGAAAGTAAAACTGCCAAGTTTCGCTGAGCTTGAATCCGAAAATCACCGGACGGCCCACGGATAATCCGGCAAGGCCCCCGGTCACCGTCTTCCATTGGACAATGATCTCTTCGATGATGATGGCAAAGGCCAGTGTGGCGATGGCAAAATAAATACCGGCCATCCGTTTTAGTGGCACCGCCACCAAACCGCCCACAAAACCGCTGATGATACCGGAGAGCACCAGGGAAGCCAGGAAAGGAAAACCGTTTTTCAGGAACCAGGCGTTGGCATAGGCGCCGATGGCCATGAACGCCGCATGACCCAGTGACGGGAGGCCGGTAAAGCCGACCGGTATCATCAGGCCCAGCCCCGCAATGGCATAAATGTAGATAAATGCCATTTCACCGATATAGAACTCATCCAGCACCATGGGCGCCAGGAGCAACGCCGCCATCAGGAGGCCATGCCAGAAGACATACCCTCCGTGTTTGAAGAGCTTGATATCCTGCCTGTAATCGGTCTTGAAAATAATGCGCATTATCTCACCCCTTCGGTTCAGTTGAAGACTGAAAAAATGCTTTTTGTCCCGGGGTGTTATTCGATGTCAACAGGGTGGTGAAACGGACCATTTGATTTTTGTCCTAAACCTTTTTCTGCTGAACCTGGGCGAACAGCCCCTTTGGTCGAATGGCCAGCACCAGGAACATGATGATGTAGGCCGCAATTTCCTGCATTCCCGTGGGGAGATATGACCCCGCCAGTTGTTCCGCGCAACCGATGATGAGTCCACCGATCAACGCCCCCGGAAGGCTGCCGAATCCGCCGATGACGGCTGCGGCAAAGGCTTTTACGCCCATAAAACCCATCTGGGTACCCACCAGCGAGATCGGTGCCATCAGTGTTCCGGCCACGCAAGCAACAATTGCGCTGATTGCCCAGATGAGGGAAAAAACCCGTTTCACCGGGATCCCCATATAGTAGGCCGCCAGCTGGTTCTGAGAAGAGGCCTGCATGGCAACCCCCAGTTTTGAATAGCGAAAAAAGAGGAAAAGGGCGATGGACAGGATAACGGTGCCGGCGATGACCACCAGGTACTCCTTACCGATGACCAGACCTCCCATATTCGCCATCTCGCCTGAATAAGGGGTATTTAGGGAGATGATGTCATTTCCCCAGATGCCTCCCGCCGCAGCCCTGAAAATGAAGCCGATGCTGATGGTCAGGATGATGATGGAAAACTGGGGCTCGCCAATCATGGAGCGAATCACCAGTTTGTCCAGCAGATAACCCAAAACGGCCATGGAGAGGATGGCCAGCAGGAAACCGAGCCAGTAGGGGAGACCCATGATACCGATGAAGGTGACCGCGAAAAAAGCCCCCAGCATCAGAAGGTCCCCCTGGGCGAAGTTGACGATTTCCGTGGCCTTGTAGATCAAAACAAATCCCAGGGCGATCAGCCCGTAAAGGCATCCCTGTCCCAGTCCGGTGATCAAAACCTGCAGCAATTGCAACTGACTTCTCCAAAATAAAGTTCAAGTCTATGCATTAAAAACCAGATTTATTTTATATAAATGCTCTAAATTAAAATAAATCAAATGAATTAAAATAAATCAAATGAATTAATTGGTTTCTATGAATCCTTTTTCATTAAAATCAGGGATTTCTCCCCCAACCCCCGAATAAAACGGCTCGCCGATGAGAATGAAAAATGATGGGAATCTCCCATGGCACCGCCGGCATACCGTCTGGAGACCCCCTGATAGATGACGGCCAGACGCCAGCAGGCCAGCGCCCGATAATAGTGAATGCGTTCAAGGCTTCTCCCGGTGGCGTTTTCATAATAGGAAATGAGCTCCTCCCTGGTGGGGAATCCCCCGGCCGCCGTGGGCGCATCATCCCCTTTTCCGGGTGTCACCTCTTCGGCCGTCTGCCACCAGTTCAGCAGATAACCGACGTCCGCCAGGGGATCACCCAGGGTGCAGAGTTCCCAATCCAAAACCGCCGCCACCCTGTTCTCCCGGAGAATCATGTTGCCGATACGGTAGTCGCCGTGGGCAATGGCAGCCCCCAACTGACGGGGGATTCTTTCCTTTAAGAGACGGCCCACTTCATCCATTTCAGGGATCTCTTCGGTTTTCAGCATTTCCCATTGCCGGGCCCAGCGCTTTACCTGCCGGGCCACATAATCCTCTTTTTTACCCAGTCCGCCCAGACCGACAGCATCGGGATCAATCCCGTGAAGTCTTGCGAGCACATCAATAACGTCTAATCCCAAAGGCCCGCGATCACCTTCGGGTATGGCCGCGGCATCCGTTGAGTCCGCCAGCACCCTCCCCTCCACATATCCCATCACATAGAAGTCGGAACCGTTCACCGAAAGGTCCCTGCAAATCCCAAGGGCCGGCGGCACGGGGACCTCGGTCTTTTGAAGGGACGAGATGATGGTATGCTCCCGCCCCATATCATGGGCACTCTTCAGCACCTGTCCCAGAGGCGGACGGCGCAAAACATAGCGCTCCCGGTTCCCGTCTTCCACCTTATAGGTCAGATTGGAGTGCCCCCCAGGGATCACTTCAAAAGACAAAGGGGGTGAAACACCTGGAATATTCTCGGTAAACCAGCGTGTTACATTTGACTCGTGAATACCGTCCACCAAAATGGCCCCTATCGTATTTCCATCCAGTCGGTAAGTTTTTCATACTTGGCGTTTTTAAGACACTTGACCAGGAAGATCTCCTTGATCCCCTGGCGGCATTCATAGGGCTCCGCCAGATCCAGGGGCCCATAGCTGATCTTGCCGCCGATCCCTTTGAAATCCTTGATCCCTTCCATCTCCTTGACCAGCCGTTCCCGGGTGAGATCCCGGCCGCATCGTTTGATCCCCTCAATGAGCGGTTCGGCAAAGAGCATCCCCGCGTAGAAGAAAACCCCCCAGCGCTCTCCCTTGGCCGCGTATTTTTCGTATGCACCCTTCTTAAACTTCACCAGCAGGGGGTTGTCCGAATCCGGAATCTCCCAGGCCATGGCGGAGATGACCCCTTCCCACAGCCCTTTGCTGATCTTGTACATGAGGGGAAAATCGGAGCATGTGCTGGTGCTGTACCATTGGGGCAGAAACCGCATGGCCTTTGCGGTCCCAAGAATGCGCACCGCATGGATTGGCGTCACCCACAGCAATACCGCATCCGCTTTGGCCTTTTTGAGCTTCATCACATGGGGTTTCATGTCCGTGTCGCGGCTTTCAACGGGAACGGTGGTCACCGGCTTCATGCCGTATTTTTCCAGCTCCTCCACCACCCCTCTAAGGCCGTTCTTTCCATAGTCGTCGTTTTGGTAGGCCACGGCAATCCGCTTTTTGCCCATTGTCTTGACCGCATAGCGGCAAAGCCCCTTGGCCTCGATGTAGTACAGGGGATAGACCGCGAAGAGGTACTTGCGGGGCGGCTCGATCCAGTGAAGTGAACCGGAGGAGGGTCCCACCCAGGGGATCTTCCGATCCATGAGATACTCCAGAACGGAGAGTCCGGGCGCGGTGCCCACGCCGCCCACCCATGCGAACATGCCGGTCCCTTCCTGCAATTCCTTGACCCCGGCTTTGGTCTTGGCGGGGTTATAGCCGTCATCAAACATGTGGTAGACCAGTTTCCGCCCGTGAATCCCCCCTTCGGCATTGATCATTTTGAAATAGGCATCCGTGCCCCTTGCCACCGAGCCCCATGGGGCCGCGGGTCCCGTTTGCGGTCCCCACTGGCCGATATGGATTTCCGTATCCGTGACCCCTTCTTCCGCAATGGCTGAAAAAGCGGTTCCAAAAAGCAACAAAACCATTGCCAAAACTGTCCAGACCCTTTTTGTTCCCATGTTCTCCTCCTTTTGCTTGTTAAACCCCTTCAAAAATTGTGGCCGGTGCCATACCCCCCCCGGTACAGAGGGACACCAGGGCATATCGCCCCTGTCTCCTTTTAAGCTCATGCACCGCCGAAACCACCAGGCGACATCCGGAATTGCCCACCGGGTGACCCAGGGCGATGGCACCGCCGTTGACGTTAAGCCTTTCCGGATCGGCACCAAGTTCCTTCAGCCATGCCAGGGGAACCGGTGCAAAGGCTTCGTTGATCTCATAGATATCCATATCCTCAAGCTTAAGGCCCGCCTGATGGAGCACCTTGGGCGTGGCGTAAATGGGGCCCGTCAGCATCAGCTTGGGGTCCGATCCCACCACGGCGCTGGCGGAAACACGGGCCATGGGCGCAAGGTTGAGGGCCTTCATCCGCGATTCACCCATGAGCACCACGGCGGAGGCCCCATCGGTGATGGTGCTTGAAAGACCCGCGGTGAGGAAGGTGGTGTTGGGCAATACCTTCAGTTCATCCAGCGATGCCACGGTGGTTTCCGGTCGAATGGTTTCATCGGCCTCCATCAGCACCGCTTGTCCGTCCCTGTCCACCCCTTTCATGGGCATGATCTCATTTTTGAAGTATCCGTTCACGGTTGCATGGTGGGCTTTTCTGTGGCTCTCCACGGCAAAGTCCTGACACGCTTCTTTGGTAATGCCCCATTGATCCGCAATCAGCTGGGCCCCGTGCATCTGGTCCGGCAGGCCAAAGCGGCCCGTATAAAACTCCCCAAAGGGGTGACCCATGGGATTTCCCGTTGCAAGGGTGCCGTTCACATCCGACTGAATGGTGTACTTGGTAAGCATCTCGCACCCGCTGGCGATGACCACGTCCATGGTGCCGGAAGCGATCATGGCGGAAGCGATCTGGATGGCCGAGAGGCTGCTGCCGCACTGGCGGTTCACGGAGATGCCGGGAAGGGTTACGGGGAGTGTCTTGGAGGCCAGGACACCCATGCGCGCCAGCGTGAACCCCTGCTCCCCCACCTGATAGACGGTGCCGTTGATCACATCATCCACCAATTGGGGGTCCAGATCGATTCGATGGACCGCTTCATCCAGAACCGCCCCCAGCAGTTGGGGGGCCGTCCACTCCCTTAAATACCCCCTGTTTTTGCCCACGGGCGTTCTTACGGCACTCACAATAAAGACATTCTCCATCAAAAACTCCTTTCATTAACGAATCATTTCATCTGTGCACATGGGGCCCTAAGGGACCATGGAAACCGCCTATTTTCCTTTAAAAACGGGATGTCTTTTCTCGATCCTCGCCTTTATGGCCTCCGCGAAATCCTCGCTCTTGATGGCCTGATTGAGCCCCACGTTCTCTTCATCCAGGGCCCTTTGGATATCGCCGTTCAGTTGCCGGTGAATGGCCCGTTTGGTTAAACGGATCCCCATGCCCGGACCGTGTGGGGGAAACAGTTTTTTGGCCGCTTCAAGGGCATGGGGAATCAATGCATCGTGGGAGAGCACCTTATTGATCAGTCCCATTTCATAGGCTTTTTCCGCGGTGATATCCTCACCGAAAAACATGATTTCCTTGGTTCGCTGCAAACCGATCAACCGGGGCAGGATAAAGGTACTGGCCAGTTCGGGGAGGAGCCCCAGGCGAACAAAAGGGAGTCTTCCCCAGGCGTGTTCGGACATGTACACCAGGTCGCAACAGCCCAAAACCATGGTAAAGGCGCCGCCGATGACCAGGCCGTTCACGGCGGCGATCACCGGTTTGTCCAGATACCACATTTTTTCCACCAGCCGCTTCTGGGCGATATCCGTGGGATCAAGCTGATCCCTGAGATCATCGGGAACCTCATCCTCGGCACTCGGGTTGAAATAGGCGCCGCTTGAAAAGGCCTCTTTGGCCGGATCATCATTTCTGGGGTCCTTTGCCCCGGTCATGATCATCACATGGGCCGAATCATCCTTTTTAAAAAGATCCGCGGCCCAGCACAATTCCAGAAATGAATACCAGCTGAGTGCATTCTTTCGCTCGGGTCGGTTCAGGGTGACCATGACAATCCCCTCACCCGGCCCTTTTTCATAAATGATATCCCTGAAATCTTCCGGCTTCATGGCTTTGATCCTCACATGTCAGTTCTTCTCAAGAATGGTGACGCCGCAGGCGAATTCTTCCACGCTGATAACGCCGCCGCCGTTTTCAATGAGACCCACCCGGGCGTCCTTTATCTGACGGGGGCCGGCTTCACCCCGAAGCTGGTTGGCGATCTCATACATCATGGAAAGCCCCGTGGCACCGATGGGATGTCCCTTGGACACCAGACCACCGGATGTATTGACGGGAATCCTGCCGTCCAATGCCGTTTGCCCCGAACCCACGAATTCACCGCCTTTTCCCATGGGGCAGAACCCCATCATCTCCACCTGATAGATCTCGCAAAAACTGGTGGCGTCATGGACTTCGGCCACATCTATGTCACCGGGACCCAATCCGGAAAGGGCATAGGCTTTGTCCGCCGCCCATTTTGAGAGGCTGGGGTCGGCGATGGGGCGGTGCCTGCCCGCGGTCATGGCGGAGGCCCTCACCTTTACGGCCCGCTCTTGTACCTCGGAAGGTAACCCTTTCAGAAAGGATTCGGAACACAAAAGACAGGCGGCGGCGCCATCACCGATGGGGGAACACATGCTGCGGGTAAGAGGGTAACTGACCTCGTAGTCTTCCAGCACCTTTTGGACGGGGACTTCGAACTGATACTGGGCCTTGGGGTTCAGGGAACCGTGATAATGATTCTTGGAAGCACCCTCGGCGATCTGTTCCTGTGTGGTGCCCCATTTCCACATATGCCAGCACGCCTGCATGGCGTAGGTGTCCATGAAGATGGATCTGCCCGGACCAAAATCAAAGGTCCTGCCGCATTCCTCTGCCACCGCATGGTATTCCTTCATGAGGGTCTCTTTGTCCTCACGGTCAATGCCGTGCTGAAAGGCTTCCATGACCCGGTTCATATCATCGTGATAGAACTTGTCCATGCCGATGGCCAGAGAGACCTGGTGAAGACCGCTCAAGATGTCCTTCCACGCCAGGTGAAACGCCATGGAACCGGTGGCACAGGCCCCTTCAACATTGAAAATGGGAACACGTTCCGGAAAAAGCCCTTCCTCCACCATGGGGGCGAACATGCAGTGTCCCCTCACCAGGTCCTGGTCCCAGATAACGCCCATGCCGCAGTTGGAGAAAAAGGCGCTTTCGATCATGTTCGCCTCATCGAGCCCCGCATCTTCAAGGACCCCCACCAGCGCATCCCGGGTCAACTCTTTTCCGCTTTTATCGGGCCATTTCTTAAACCGGGTACTGTAGGCCCCGATCACATATACATCTTTCACAATAGATCTCCTTGGTTAAAGAATCCGGTTTAGACGCCTTTAAAAACCGGCCGTCTCCTTTCAAGAAAGGCCTTTACCCCTTCTTGTTTGTCTTCTGTGGCGCACAGCCGCGCAAAGCGGAGGGTTTCCTTGTCCAGGCCATGGGCCAAGAGCCGCCACGAGGCATCCACCACGGCCGCTTTGATTTCTTTCACCGCCAGAGGCGGCATCTTCGAAATTCTCCCCGCCAGGTCAAGGGTTTCTGTCATCAGTTTTAGAGGGGCAACCACCCTGTCCACCAGCCCCAGACCCAAAGCCGCATCCGCTGAAATAAGATCTCCGGTCAGCATCATTTCCAGCGCTTTTCCCGAGCCGATCACCCGGGGCAGGAGTTGGGTACCGCCGGCAGCCGGCAGGACCCCCAGGGTCACTTCAGGCAATCCCAATTTGGCGGCCTTTGATGCCAGCCGAATGTCACAGCAAAGGGCCAGTTCCAGCCCGCCGCCCGCCGCAACGCCGTTAATGGCCGCCAGTACCGGTTTGGAAGCGCGATGAATCAAGAAGAGGACCTCTTTACACTTCTCGGCCAGGGCTTTACCCGATTCCTCATTCAATTGGATCAACTCATTGATGTTGGCGCCGGCCACAAATATTTTTTCTCCG
>JANQDY010000263.1 GCA_028278625.1 Thermodesulfobacteriota bacterium | reverse complement strand
CTGTTTTGACATGTACAATGCCATACCGACACTTTTCATGGGGGTGACGCCCGCCAGAATGTAACACTTCTCATGCAGACCCATATCCACGGCTCGCTTCATAAATTCCCGGAATTTATCCATGTTGTAGATACACTGGGTCTGAACAAAATCAGCACCGGCTGAAATCTTCTTGGCGAGACGGTAGACACGGAAATCGAAAGGTTCCGCAAAGGGGTTGCTGGCGGCACCGATGAAAAGTTTGGGGGCAACATCCACGTCTGAACCGTTTATGAATTTCCCTTCGTCACGCATGGTTTTGACGGTGTGGATCAACTGCATGGAGTCGATATCGTAGACATTCTTCGAGTCCGGATGGTTTCCAAAGGATTGATGGTCCCCGGAAAGACAGAGCATGTTTCGGATGCCCATGGAATAGACACCCAGGATATCGCTCTGAATGGCCAGGCGGTTTCTGTCCCGGCACACCATCTGAAAATTGGGTTCCAGCCCTTGCTGCAGAAGGATCAGCGACGCGGCCCAGCTGGACATCCGCACCACGGCAGTCTGATTATCCGTGACGTTCACGGCATCCACCACCCCTTTTAAATGGTTCGCTTTTTCAATCAGGTGTTCCACGTTGGCGCCCTGCGGCGGCCCGCATTCACCGGTAAAAGCGAAATGACCCGCGCTCAAAACCTTCTCCAGATTGCTTCCTGCTTTGTGCTCGCTCATTTTACCAGTTCCTCCCTGATCATTTTCCTCGGCCCGCCGTCCCTTGCCGTGTTCCAGCTTTTGGGCGGCCTGAACTCAACCAGGTCGCCCAGGCGATCCTGTTCCATCATTTTGTTGACAATCATGTCCCATACACAATCCACATCCTTGCTGATTTCGCATTTTCCATAGGAAGAGCCTCCGCAGGGACCGTTCAGCAGGCTTTTGGAACAACGGGCAATGGGGCAGAGACCGCCGAAAAAATGGATGGCGCATGTGCCGCAGCCGGCACACCGTTCCGCCCACACGCCGTGCTCAACGGCACCCCCCATGAACTTGGTATTGACACCCGGAAACACCTTCTTATCCGGATATCTTTCAGAGAGAAACTGGGGACCGACACCGCATGCGATACTGATAACGGCGTCATAATCGCCGATCATGTCCTTCAGTTCATTGATATATTCGGGGTCGCACTGTCGTTCAAGGGCGTGTTCCCCCACCACAAGGTCAAGCCCCTTTCTTCTTCCGTGAATGCGGATGCTGGAAGCAAGAATGCCCACTTCCTTGGCACCTCCCACATTGCACACCGTTACGCAACCTTTACATCCAACCACAAGGATTTTCCTGAAATCCTTTACCATGTCAAGCAGTTCCTTGATCGGTTTTGATTCTGCAACAATCATTGTTATTCCTCGCAGCGTTATAAGTTCTAAGCAGTCAGGACCGGCCCCAGTCCTTTGACGGTGTCGACCATCTGGTTCGCCACTTCCACAAATTCCTGGCCTTTTCCGGCACTCATATGAAACACGTCAATTCTTTCAGGTTCCATGTCAAGGGCTTCCAGGATCCCCTTGACCTGGGTGACCCGTTTGGCGGCCTTGGTGACGCCGCTGATGTACTGGCAGCTGTCCGTCTGACATCCTGCCACGTAGACACCGTCGGCCCCTTCTTCAAAGGGTTTCAGAAGATGCAGGGTTTCGATTCTTCCTGTGCAGGGAACCTGAATGATTTTGATATGTTCCGGCAACGCCTTTTTCATGCCATGGGACACTTTGGCAGCAGATGATGCACAGTTGGCGCAACAAAAGGCGATAATTTGAGGTTTGAAGTCATCCATTATAACCATCTCCTTCAATGATGAACACTGTTATGGTTTTCCACTGGCAATGCATGTGGCATCAGTGGACGGTCTATTTAGCGGCCAGAAGCAGAGAAGGTGCTTCGGTCAGCATCTGATCACTGCAACTGGTCATGAATATTGCCTTGCCCGGGCATTCGGCCACACACATGCCACATCCCCGACACAGGGAGGCGTCAATGGCGGCGGCCCCGATGGCTCGATCAATGACCGGAACCTCAAAGGGACATGTCCTGACGCAGGTGCAGCACACGGCACATTTTTCCGTATTAACGTCCGCCACCAGACCGCCCACCTGGACGGTATCCTGAGAGAGCAGTTCCATGGCTCTGCCTGCTGCGGCTTTACCCTGGGCAATGCTTTCCGCGACCCCTTTGGGATAGGATGCCAGACCGGCGGTGAAAATACCCGTCATTTTGGTGTCAAGGGGTTTCAGTTTTTCAGGTGATTCGGCGAAGAATCCGTTTTCGTCCAGATCGACGCTGAAAATATCAGCCAGCTCTTTGTTGTTGGTTCCCAGAATGGCTGTCTGAAGGGAAACAACATCGGCCTCCAGCAGAATCGATTTTTGAAGCACCTGATCAAAGACCACCACATTCAGTTTGTCACCTGATGCTTCAATGTCAGGCTTGGTTTCCAATTCGTATCGGATGAAGATAATCCCTTTCTCCCGGGCCTCACGATAAATACGCTCCCGTTCCCCAAAGGTCCGCATATCCCGGTAGAGAATGTAAATGTTCATGTCGGGGTTTTGGGATTTCAAATCGATGGCCGTGCGAACCGAAAAAGCGCAGCAGACATTGCTGCAGTGTGCGCAACCGAGATCGCCCCGGGAACCGACACATTGAATAAAAACGGCCGTGTCGGCCTTTGTCACAGCGTCCGGATCTTCGATCAGTTTCTGATCCAGTTCAGACCACAGAAGGACATTTGGATGCTGGCCATGAAGGTAGGCATCCGGCTTGCGGGCGGTTCCGCCAGGGGCCAGAATCACGGCACCGGAGGTGATTTCCTTTTCAGATCCCTTTTGATTCACGGTGGTCATAAAACTGCCGCCAAACCCCTGGTTTGCCTTGATGGTGGTTTCAGTCATCACCGTAATGTTGACATCATCTTGGACGGCATCCACAAGATCTTTGAGGTGGGCCTGAACATCATAACCCTGCCAGGTTTTGCGGATGTGCAGGCCGTTACCGCCCAGTAGGTTCTCCTTTTCCGCAACGGTTACGGGATATCCTTCACCAGATAGTGCCAAAGCGCTCTCGAGACCTGAAATGCCGCCGCCCACCACCAGGGCGCTCTTGTTGACCGGTACCTGTTTAAGGGCAGGAGCACTTAGAAGTCCCGCGCGGGCAACCCCCATGCGGATCCGGTCCTGCAGTTGGGCCGAAGGATCATCTTCATCCATGCTCCTGAGATCCACCATTTCATAGAGATAGGGGTTCAGCCCCGCCATTTTGAGGGCCTCCTGAAGCAGGTTTTCGTGGATCACCGGCGTGCAGGAAGCAAACACCAGCCGGTTGGTACCCGTTTCCTTGAGTTTGGCACAGAGGGTCGTACTGAGATCGCCATTAACGCCCAGGGTGGCGGAAACACCCGGTGCTTTTGAGGCATGGGCCTCTATTTGCTCACCAACGCCAGGTGCCATATCGGGACATAGCTGCCAGGCAAACAGGATGGCGGGTGTCTTGCCATCATCGTCCATGGGTTCGGGATACGCTTCAGACGTTGAAAAAGGGTCGGGTCCGATGACGGCCGCCACTTCCGATGCGGAAGCGGTTGCCTGAATCACGGACTGGCCGATATCATTGGGGCCGGCGGCACCGCCGCAAAGGAAGACGCCCGGAACATTTGTGGATACGGGCTTTAAGGGTTCGCCGCCGATGAATTGATCCGGCGTCAGGTGAATCCCCAGCATGTCGGCAATCTGTTGGGTTTGTTGGGCGGGTCTCACCCCCACGGACAATACCACCATATCAAATGCTTCCGTGTGCCCTTCACCCTTTTCGTCGGCATAACTGATCATGAGGTTATCGGTGCCGGCTTCCCTGTCCACCGTATGGACGCGACTGCGGATGAGCCGAACGTCATTATCAACGGCATCATTCAAATAGTCTTCAAAACCCTTTCCGTGGGTTCGCATGTCCATGTAAAAGATGGTCGTGTCAATATCTTCATCAAAGGTTTTGGTGTTGACGGCCTCTTTAAGGGCGTACATGCAGCAGACGCTGGAGCAGTAGGGTGCGTCACAATGGTTGATGTCCCTTGAGCCGACGCACTGGAGCCAGGCAATCTTCTCGGGGGTCTTGCCGTCGGAGGGTCTTTTAAGAACGCCGGCATTAGGTCCCAACGGTTTTTGAAGCTGTTCGTACTCAACGCTGGTCACGACGTTGGGATGGCTTCCGTAAGGGTAGGCGTCTTGTCCGGTGGGGTCAAAGGTTTCAATTCCCGTGGCCAGGATGATGGCGCCGACGGTGAGTTCTTTCTGTTCTCCGCTGGTTAAAAGCGTCGCCTTGAATTGGCCCAGCTCTCCTGACAGGTTTGTCAATTGGGTGTCCACCAACACTTGGATATTGGGATCCTGATCACAGGCCGCGATTCTGGGATCCAGTTTGCAGCAGGCGCAAAGGGGATAAATCCGGTGAAGGCTTGGTATCATGCCGCCCAATGATGCCGCGCGTTCAACCAGATATACGCCATAGCCAGCGCCTGAAAGGGAGAGTGCTGCCTGAATGCCGGCAATACCCCCTCCAACGATCATGATCGGGCCTCTTGGTTTTTCTTCACTCATAACAATCGTCTCCTACATTTTGGCTAATGGTTAAGGGATAAATCAGGGGTCGGGCAACTGGGAAAAAAAATATGGTCCGGCCGTCTATCCATCATTGTTTTTGATTCAATAAAGTGTTTTGTGAAATTTGTTACTTGCCATATCAAACACTTTACTGTCAAGAAAAATGTATCATATCGAGGTTGTGATTTCCAGACGCCATGTTTTTCCGAAAATCAACGGAGCAGCAGGTGTATTGCAAGCGGATGGTGAGCCCCATCTTGATCGCTTCCCCAATGGCGTCATCGGACCATACGGCCATACGGTTGATGCCGGCCCGTATGGCAAGCCGCTCCAATTGAAACCCTCTCTGGTCCCTGGGTCTTTCGCAGCCCAGAGAAATGGGAACTTCAGGCATCAAGAGACGCGCCTTTGCCACAATCCGTGCGATTTCCAAAGCCGTGGGGACCGGTGCATGGGCCATGGGGGTCCCTTTAAGGGGCGTCAGAACCACAATCACCAGCACATGCGGTTCCAGGGAACGGATGATTTCAAGCGCCTTCATTTCCGCCCTTATGCCGCCGTGAAAGAGCCCGGCGACAATATGGGGGACCAATTGAAGCCCGCTTTCCTTGATGGCTGAAAGGGATTCCATGACGGGCCTAAGGCCGTTTAAATGGTAGATGCCTGCGGCGGTTTCATCATCGCCCATGACATCGATAAGCCCCTGCCGCACGCCTGCATCCTTGAGATCCCGACAGGTTTCCATGTCCGGGAAACCGGTGTGGGCCGAAAGAAAAAGGGCTGTTTGGGCCCTGATTCGCTCAATGGCCGGCAAAAAACCTTTCCAGGGAAGCCGCCCCTCCAGGTCGGACCCACCGGTCAGCAGCACCCCGTGAGCCCCTTTTTTAGCAAAGGCCAGGCATTGCCGCAGCAGTTCTTCGGGGGTTTCCGATTTGAACATGGGGCCTAACAAAAGCCCTTTGCAGTGTTCACACATGAGACGGCATTTACTCCCGGTAATGGAAATGGCCGGGTAGCGGCCCCGAAGGTTTCCATAGCGGACCATGCCCGGAAGGTAAAGGTCCAGGGTCTGGCCGTGGTGCCTTCGGGAAACATGCCAGGCTTCCTTGAACAGTTCCCGGTCTTCGGCGGTTAGGACCGTTTCTGCTTCAACGGGCGGGGATTTACGGCTTTTGCTTGACATGGGCTCTCAAAGGCATAGATTGAAATTCCCGAAAAAAGGGGTGTTGGACCTCTGCATCGGTTTGCATAACAAGCATCCATACCTTGAAACGGAGCAGGGGTCAACCGACAGGCCTCGAAATAGTTGCATGCAAGAAACCAGGTCTCTCTTTTTCATCAGTCTCGGTTGCGCCAAAAACCGGGTGGACAGCGAACATATGCTGGGAATTCTGAAAAATGACGGATATGAGCCGGTGGATACCATTGAAGAAGCCCATAATGTGGTCATCAACACGTGCGGTTTTCTGGAAGAAGCGGTTCAGGAAGCCATTGACACCATCCTTGGTGCGGCCCGTTTCAAGGAGGCAGGGCATCTCAGAAGACTGGTGGTAACCGGATGTTTGGTGCAGCGCTATGGATACAAGCTTAGAAATGAGATGCCAGAAGTGGACGGCTGGCTTGGAACCGCTGAAATACAAAGGATTTCAGCGGTGGTGAAAGCGGATGCCACGAGGGGGAAGGTGCCAATGCACATCAGCCGGCCGGTCTTTCCGGCGGACCATTCCCTGCCCAGGATTCAGACGACGCCCTTTTACACGGCTTATCTGAGAATTGCCGAAGGATGCACCAACAGATGCGCCTACTGCCTGATTCCAAAACTGAGAGGGCCTTTCAGAAGCCGCAAGATGGGGGCTTTGCTGGCGGAAGCCGAAGATATGGCGGCCAATGGCGTGAAAGAAATCAACCTGGTGGCCCAGGACACCAGCCGGTACGGGGAGGACATCTACGGAAAAGGGCGCATGACGGATCTGCTGGACGGGCTTTCAGCCATCCAGGACCTGGAATGGATTCGGCTCTTGTACCACCATCCCAACCGGTTGACGGAAGGCTTTCTCGACTTCATGGATGCCCATGAAAAGATCGTTCCCTACCTGGATATTCCCTTTCAGCATTCACATCCGGTGATGCTTCGTGCCATGAACCGGGGGGTTCGGAAAATGGGGCCTTTTGATTTGATGGCGCTGATTCGAAAGCGCAAGAATCGCATATCCGTGCGCACCTCATTGATGGTGGGGTTTCCAGGCGAGACGGAAGAGATGTTTCTAGACCTCTGCAACTTCGTGAAAACGGGCGAGTTCGATTACATGGGCGTCTTTGTCTTCAGTCCGGAAAAGGGGGCGCCGGCGTTCCGGCTGAAGGACCGGGTGGACCGTGAGGTCGCTCTTAACAGACGGGAACGTCTCATGGGGCTTCAGGCCGGCATTTCAAAAGGGCTGAACCGGGAGAAAATCGGCCGGGTGGTCCCCGTGTTGATTGAAGGGAGAAGTCCTGAAACCGATCTGCTGCTGGAAGGTCGGACCGAGGCCATGGCCCCTGATGTGGACAATCGGGTGCTCATCAACGACGGGGAAGGACGGGTGGGCGAGATCATGCCGGTACTGATCACCGAAGCCCATGAATACGATCTGGTGGGTCGGATTATAGGAGATTGATCCTCCCTTTTAAGCTCAAAATCCTTGCATATTACGGCTTCCTCCGGATACCGATAATATTTGGGATCTCCCAGGCGGCGGCATGATCACCATTTTCAGTAAGCAGGGTTTCATAGCTGCCCGCCCACTGTCTTTCCAGTTTTCCCGCGTTTACATAAAGGGTGGCCTCAGGACCCCCTTCCACGTACATGGCGTTTTTGATGTCCAGGGGAAGGGCCAGCAGTATCCGGTTGAAGTCGTACACTGAAAAAGGCGCCCGGCTGTGAATCAGAAGCACGTTTCCGCGCCTGTCCATGGCCACGGCCGCAATGCTGTAGATCTTTTCAGACGGCTTCCACAGGTTTTCTCCGGCCGGGCTGATCATGCGGTAATTCTGAATCACCGTATGATATTTTTTGATCTGCTTCTTCCAGTCTCCGGAATAACGGTCGATGATCCGGACCGGGGACAGGGCTTCATCAATGGGATTAAATGCCATAAAGGCCCCGAACCGGGGGTTCACGGCGCCGTTGTTGGTGTGGGCGTAATTTTTCATGAGGCCCGTGCTGGTTTCATAATCCCCGGAATACATGGCGGCGTTGATGGCGGCAACCAGATCAAAGGCCTTGGCCCAGGCCCGTGCCGTTTTGGGTTTTCCCCCGTGTTCGGACGCGCAAAGGAGCCTGAACTGATACAGGGATGGGTCAACCCTCAAAACCGTTACGGGATAATCGCACACCGGGGATTTGAGAGGCGTTTTGAAATAGGCTATTTGAAGCCCCTTATGAAGCATTTTCCAGGGATTTTCAGAAGTGCTCGACAAATCCCTAAGTTCCACGGCTTTTTCCTGCTTGAAATTTTGCGCAAAACCCAAAACCGGAAACAAAAAAATGCAAAAAAGGACCGTTAATACAACGATTGGAAACGCCTTGATCTTCATGATGCCTTTGTCCACGAAAAAAAGATGAGTGCCAACTGCTGATAGACCATCACCGATCTCTGTTCAGCACTTTTCGCCTCCGTGCCCAGACCCAATGCCCCATGGCTGCGAGAACCACTGGGACAAACAGGAACCACGGGACCGTATCGTCCCGAATCAGATATGCATGTGAGCCGTGGTCGTTCAGAACGGCACAGCCCCATCGCCCGTGGCTGCCACAAAACAGGCCAATGTCATGCATGGGATCCTGGAACCATCCGAAGGAAAACAGCAGGGCAGCCAGGGAGGAGGTGAGAAGGGTGGCGTAGACCCAGGCCGGCGGGGTCCCGCGGAGGAGATGGCGGCGGGCAATGAATCCTACTATAAGCAGCAGCACGAAGGGGGATAGAACGGGGAGCAGGTTGAATGGAACCATGCCGGGCCCCAGGGCGTGGAATGCCATGAGGTATGCCACCGTTAGGGCGATCATGGTGCCGCAAACGAAAGCGGCAATTAAGATGACGGCCCCAAACACGGCGTCAACGGGATTGGCATAATGCTTCATCACCAACGTCCCCAACTATTCTACGATTACTTGGGAAGTACTGCCATGCACAGTTTTTGAAAACTGATATGAAAATGGTCAGGATTCTGCCGGGAATTTTCTGTCCATCAGTTTTCCAAGAATCTTAAGATGTTTCTTCTCTTCCTGGGCCAGGGTATGTAACAATTCAATGGATTCGCCGCGCTCTGTTTTTGACGCTATTCGCATATAAAAGTCCAGTGCCTGGGTCTCAAACATCATTGCGGCCTCCAACACCCCTTTAGGATTTCCGAGATACTCTTTGTTTTCTCTCAGGAATTCCTCGGCAGTGATACCGCCCTCCAGGACCGACCCAGAACGCCTTTTTTCCATATCCTCATAATTTTTCAGTAACGGATCAACATCACGTGCCAGATTGAAAACAATTGCCTTATGTCCCTTTTCAAATCGTGAGAGTTGTTGAAATGTATCGGCCAGATCAGGTTCCGCTGAAGCTGCCATTTCAGAATAAAACGTCCCGAGATCGGTCTCCATTTTAAACGCACGCGCCAATATTTCCAGAGGGGATTCATCACCGGAAAAATCCATCATTCCCCGCGTCTCAGGACCCACCGCGTATTCGTTTTTCCATGCCATGATGCCGCCGAGCACATTGTAGACACTTTCAAAGCCTTGACCGCCCATGAAATTTGCCGCTGAGGCGCTACGGCCGCCGACCGCACAATAGACAAGTGTGGGCTTATCAACAGCAATTTCACCCAGACGATCGGGAAGCTCCGGCAGAGGGATGAGCTTGGCCCCGGGAATATGAAATTCCTCATACTCCCAAGCCTGCCGCACATCAATTAGGTTATATTCACCAGGCCCATGCGCGTCCAAGTAATCCTTCAATTGCTCAGTTGTCATGTTTTCAACTTCACCGCTCGTGGACATTCTTACTCAACCCCCTGCTTACACCCAATCTGATTTGTTTCAGCATTCGACTAAAGACTTCAGGCCTTCTGGATTCTCATTCCGGCAAATGTGAGATTTGGAGGTATGCCTTAATAGGTACAGAATTTCGACAGCAAAAATGACGCTTTCCGGACGCTCTTCATGCTCACTGAAAATCCTCTGTTACGGTCTCATCCTGAACCATGTTCGGGGATTTGTCAACGATGAGAAAAACAAAAAAACGAAACATGAAATGCACATAACATCCGGCCGCAAAAGCCCGGATTGTCAGAGATAATATTTTGAGGTTGTAGCTCTAGCTTTAATGTTTGGCCTGCGTGAAGTATGTTGGAGAATTGGCGTAAGGGTCCTGAGGGTCGCCTTTCCCATGGCCCAGTGCCATGGGAAAGAGGGATTTTTAAAAAGTCCGTTACGGGCAGGGCTTATAGGTTACCGTACCCTGAAAAGACTGAATATCCGAAAAGCCCAGAACAGACCCATTTCCAATGGTTACACCGGAAACAGTTCCGTTAAGATTGGCGTCCAGATTGATGAGCATGGCATTTTGGGAAGCATAGGGTATTGTCGGGTATGTGGTTACCACAAAATTGAGCAACATATTAAAAGACTCCCCGACCAGTTCCACGCTCCCCGTTACCGGACCTGAATTTTCAAAGGTTTCATTTTTCAGGCTGCCGATGCCGGACACTGAGTAATGGGCTTCTCCCATGTGGGTAATGCCCAGGCGCGCTTCTCCAGTCATTCCCCCAAAAAGATCAATGCTGACATCCCAGCAGAATTCTCCCAGGTATTCACCGCTCTGAGCATTGGTGCTGAACACCGAAAACAGAACAAACACGGCAATGGATAAACTCATTAAGCTTTTTTTCATTTTCTCAATCCTCCAGACATTCTAAAATAAATCCGTTCAAATAGTCGCGCCGCACAAGACGGCATTCTTCCCTCGCCGCATGTTCGAAATGACGGCACAACGGCAATTTTCAATTTCTAGCAAAGTTTCTGATGCTTTTCCGTTATTCTGCTTTCTCACCCTCCTTTCAATCATGCTTGTCATATCCAACAAAAACCAGGTGGTTGTGGATAACTACAAATCGAGCGATTCACCATTCCGGGGCAAAGGATCCTCAATGCGTTCAACGGATATCAGCGGTAATCCCAGGTCACGAATTCGAACCAGCAGCCCATGCAATGCCGATTGGTCCATATGGGTGCCGGTCAAGATGGTTATGTCGCCATCGGATGCGATCGTCATGCCCGCAAACCAATCCGACCATTGGTCTCCCAGTTTTCCTTTGACGATTATTTGATAGTCCGCTGGTCCGTGCGATGCGGTTGGCGTCATCATGTTCCTGGTTCCTCATGAAATTCCTATGGTTTCGAAACCCATATTAAGGCACGCAAATGAGGCTGTAATCATCCAAAAGGATGATTTTAAGGGATGATTTTTTGGTGTAAAAGTAGCAGGCAGCAGAGAAAAGGCAAACTGCGGTAGGGCGGATTATGGCCTAACTAGTTTAAAATTCTCAGATCTTTTGCCTTGGCGACCGCCTCGGTGCGGCTGTGGACTTCCAGCTTTCCATAAATATTCCGCATGTGTGTTTTTACGGTGCTCAATGAGATGAAAAGCGCCTCAGTGATCTTTTTATTCGGCAGCCCCGCGGCAACGAACCTGAGCACCTCGAGTTCCCGGTCACTCAATGGTTGGACCGGGGAACGATCGTTTAAAATTGCCTGGCTCAATTTTCTTGCGGTAAGCAGTTTCCTAACAAAAACCTTCGAGATATTGTCACCAGTATCAAGGCCCTTTTCCAGAAGTTCATTTATGTTTTGCGCTTCGTCAACAAACAGGCGCACATACCCTCCCGGTTCAGCCAGGGATAGTGCTTTCCTGATGGCATCCGTCGCTTCAACCATCTTATGTTGTTGCGAAAAAGCTGTCGCCTGAATCAAAAGGGCTTCAATTTGGCTGATGACCCGCCCTCCCTTTTTTTCTTGATCGATCAATCGATATAGTAGACTCAGGGCATCTTTGAACCGGCGTTGTGCAATGAGAAATCGAGAAAAGAGCAGATATTCCGATTCACGGGCCATTATATTGCCGTCATCGGGTTTCAACCCCCATTTGTCGACCCAGTTTTCTAAAGCCTTTAGATTACCCTCTTTTAGCCATAATTTGCCTTTTGCGGCCCTTATCTGACTCATTATCCATGGTGGAACGACTGCGTCCCGCACCAGACGGTCCGATGTTCTGCCGATTTCTCGTGCGGCCGCAACGTCTCCTTTGGAGCAAAGAATCTTCACCAAGCAGCAATAACGGTATCCGAGAACGCCAACGTCGTGCCCCTGCTCAATGAGTTCGATACTTTTTTCCGTGCAACCGAGCGCTTCTCCCAGGTCGTTTAATTCATACAGGAGTTCACCCCGAACACCGTAGACTTGGCCCGAGGCGACCTCAAAAGACGAATACCGTTCCCTGACTTCCGCCAACAGCTCCCGGCATATCTCAATAGCCTCTGAAAGCCGGCCGGTATTCTTCATTTCCATGATTCGCCTGATCTTGGCCATCACATAAAAGTAAACATTACCGGATTCTCTGGCGGCGGCTTCAGCCTCGGCGTGAGCTCTCAAGGCAGCAGTTGAATCTCCCGCAACATGAGAGGCAATACCGGAGGAAAGTGCTACAATGGCACGCAAGGCAAAGTCATCATCTGGTAGATAGGCGAGAGCCTCTTCGGCGTATTTTGGAACATCGTGGGTATCTCCTTTTCGGCTCGCTATATATGCACGGATAGCCGCTATCCTTCCTTTTAGAACAATTTTTTCCGGATTTTCGGATGCATTGGATTTTTCCCCAATGTTCTTTTGTCGACGCTCCGGCGCATTGACATATCTTCTTTCAATTTGGTCTATCCGCTTCTCAGCGGCCTCCTGCCTGCCGCTTTCAAACATTAGGCGGGCGTGATATATGCCAAGTTCCGGTTTGTTTAATATACATTCATCCGGCAATTGATCCAACCACTTGAACAGCATGACCTGCTGAACACCATGCCACTTGGTATCAATGAATCCCTCGATTAACCGGACGGCGCGATGAAAGTCTCCGGCGACAAGTGCGTAATCGATGGCATCTTCTATGAAATCATTGGCGTGGAGCCACTCGCTCGCTCTAGTATGCAGCCTGCTCACCATGTCCTGCTCTTTTTGCTTTAGTCTTTGCCGGAGCAGATCGGCGAATAGATGATGATATCGATACCAGTTCCGTTTGTTGTCCAAGGGAACGATGAAAAGATTGGCTTTTTCCAGATCCTCCAAGATTTTCTGACTGCCTTGTCGGTTTGTAACATAATCACAAAGCGGTTCGGACAAACGGTTAAGGATTGACGTACGGAGTAGAAAATCTTGCAAATCCACAGGCTGAAGGTTTAACACCTCTTCGACCAGGTAATCGACAATGAAACGGTTGTCACCGGCGAATGTTTTTATGAAACGCGGAATGTCGCTACGGCCTTGCATCGACAACGCAGCCAGCTGCAATCCGGCAATCCAACCCTCGGTACGGCATTTAAGTATCGCGATATCCTGATTTGAAAGATTCAGGTTCATTACCGTATTAAAAAACCGCGTGGTTTCATCTTCCGTAAAGGAGAGGTCAGACACGCGAAACTCGGTCAATTGATTCCTTACCCGCATGCGCGCGAGCGGCAGAGGAGGATCGACGCGGGTTGCCAGCGCAAGGTGCAGTTGCGGAGGCAAATTGTTCAACAACAGTTCGACGAGTTGATGTGTTTGTTCCGTGTCGATGACATGATAGTCATCAAAAACCAGCACGATATCTTGGGGAACGTTTTCGATCTCCCGGACCAGGTTATGAATGATCGCATCGTAGGGCGGTGGCTGGGACAACCGGACCAGGCTCAGAGCGGTTGCCCCGATTTTCGGTTTAATTTTCTGCAAAGCCGCAATGGCATATCTCGTTAAACGGACGGGATCGTTATCGCTATTGTCCAGTGAAATCCAGGCGACCGGTCGTTGGGTCTGATAGATCCATTCACTTAGAATCGTTGTCTTTCCAAAACCGGCCGGTGCCGAAATCAGCGTCAACTTGCGACTGATGCCTTCATTTAGGCGTTCGATGAGAGCTTTCCTTGGAACCAGGTCGGGTCGTGGTTCGGGGATATGAAGTTTGGTCGCTGATAGTGGATAGTCAGTATTGTTCATGATATGGACTGAAGAACAATAAAATCACTTTCTCACGCGTTGTATTTAATACTTGCATCCTGAATGGTTGAAATATTTCAGGATACAGGTGGTATCTTAAAAGCATGTCAAAATTCGGCCGAGGGTTTAGAGTGTTCTTTCAGTCCGTCGGATAATCCCTTGTTGCCCGTCTGATGCTTTGGAAAGTAGGGACAGTGCCTGCAGCCGAGCCCACAGCAAACCCCTCGCTTTATCAGGAATTTTTCGGTGAATACCATGTTGCCGTTTTGATCGGTGTAATGATCGATTTTCAGGCGTTCAACCAACTCCAAAACAATCATCCTTATCAGAAGAAGATCCGTCGAAATATTGTGGGATATTTCGGCAAATTCAAATCAGCCCCGAAAATAAATGAAATTCTTGGCCCTGTCAATGGACGATTGAGTGTCATAATAGTGATATTGATTGAGGAGATTTGGTGAGGCGTTCGGGCCCGGCCACGGCAACGCATTGATTATCCGGTGTAAATGCCGCAATCATCGGTGCTTTCGGTGTTGATATGATCCGGCCGGAGGCCGGGTGAATATCAGGCCGGGCCGTGGGACCTCATGGGCGGGAGCCGGCTTCCGAAAGTGCGAAAATTAAGTTGTAATCGCGACCCACTTAATTTATTATAAATGATTAAACTTGTGAAGCGGTACGGCACGATGCATGTGCCAAGGATCAATCATTCCGAGTGGAGGGGAAAAGGATTTCCAGAAAACACAAAGATGAATGCGGAAATGCCAAACTTTGCGATTTTTGAATCGCATTTCGAAAGAATCAATGAGGAGCTGAACAAGGTTTTTGATTCCCGGGTGCCACTGGTCAGAGAAATTGGAAAGTATGCCCTGCTGGGGCTGGGGAAACGGCTCAGGCCGCTCATCTTTGTACTTTCTTCCCGGTTATGCGATTATGAGGGTGATGATCTGTATTTTCTCTCCACCGTGTTTGAATATATTCACACGTCTTCCCTTCTTCACGATGATGTTCTGGATAATGCCGAAACCAGACGGCGAAAACCTTCCTCAAACAGCATATGGGGAAATCAGGCGGCGGTGTTGCAGGGGGATTTTCTCTTTTCCAAAGCGCTGTCCATCGCCGTTTCAGCCGGTAGCGTCCCCTTTATCTCCAAGCTCACCGAAGCCACCATGAACATGTCGGAAGGCCAGATCCTGGAACTGGTTCACACCAACGATTTGGAAATCGACCGTGACCGTTACATGGAAATCATTACCGCCAAGACCGCCGTTCTGATTTCGGCGGCCTGCGGTTGCGGAGCGATTGTTTCAGGAAAGGGGGCTCATGCGGAATCGTCTCTCTCGGGATTCGGTCGGTCCGTGGGGATTGCGTTTCAATTGGTGGATGATCTGTTGGACTACACATCCTCGGAGGAACAATTCGGAAAACCCGTTGGAAAGGACCTGCTGGAAGGGAAAATAACGCTTCCCCTCATCTATACGCTGGCAGGTCTCGATCCGGATGAAAGGAAGGAATTCGCGGCCTTGTTTGAAAACCGGGCAACCGATAAGGCGGCTTACCAGACGCTTCTGGAACAGGTGAGATCGGCCGGGGTTTTTGAAAGAATCATAAATGAAGCCCAGGGGTTTGTGGATGACGCGGCCGCGCATCTTAAGATGTTTCCCGATTCCGCAGCAAAGGAAAAACTGCTCACCCTTATTCAGTATATTATCCACCGCACTTATTGATGTGAGGGTCAGCTTCAGACACGGATCCGGAGCAGATCTTCTCCCAGGGTCAGTTCACCCGGCCATGTATTCCGGCATTGTGCGGCAATGTCCGTTCTCAGACACTCCGGATAGAAATGGGTCAGAACGAGCCGCTTAACCTTGGCGAGGCTGGCCATCCGGCCGGCTTGGGAAGGGGTTAAATGGCCGTCCATTGGTTGATGGTCCGGAAGGGCGGCTTCAAGAACCAGAATATGGGCTCCCTTTGCCAGCTCGATGACCGATTCACTGTAAGCCGTATCTCCCGAGACGACAACCGCTTTTCCGGTGTCGTCCTCCAGTCTGTAGGCCAGACTTTGGGGCGTATGGTTGGCGGGCGCGGTCCTTATGCGGTAATGATCGTGATTGTGCCAGGTCTTTTCATGTCCGGACAGTTCCTCGACCCGCATCGTCCGGTCCGGAAACTCAAGCCAGCCCGGGTAGGCGGATTGAAGGG
>JANQDY010000086.1 GCA_028278625.1 Thermodesulfobacteriota bacterium | reverse complement strand
CATGCCGTCTTTAATGGCCTGGCTTTTCAGTTCCTTAACCTTAGCTCGGTTCTGGATCATGCCTTTGATCTCATCGGAACCCACCAGGAGTTCATGGATGGCCGTTCTTCCCGCATAACCCGTATGACCGCACTTGGCACACCCCTTTGCCCTATAAAGGATGAAATCATCGTCATAAGCAAAGCCCAGTTTATCAAAATCGCCGTCATAGGCCCTCACCAATCCGTCGAACTCTCTCTTCTCGGGATGATAGGTCTCCTTGCACTCCTTGCAAAGGGTTCTGAGGAGCCGCTGGGCCAGCACGCCCAGGAGGGCATCCGCGAAATTGAAGGGATCCATACCCATGTCCAAGAGCCGCGTGATGGTTTCCGGTGCACTGTTGGTGTGAAGGGTACTCAAAACCAGGTGGCCGGTCAAGGACGCTTCAATGCCCATTGAAACGGTTTCCTCGTCTCGCATTTCCCCCACCATGATAACGTCCGGATCCGCCCGCAGGAAAGCCCGCATGGCGCTCGCGAAATTGAATCCGATTTTGGGGATGACCTGGACTTGCCGAAGACCATCCTGGGTGATTTCCACGGGGTCTTCCGCCGTCCAGATCTTGGTTTCCGGCCTGTTGATATAAGCCATGGCCGCATGGAGCGTCGTGGTTTTTCCGCTGCCGGTGGGGCCCACCACCAGAACAATCCCATAGGGCTGAGAAATGATTTCAATAAAGGACTTGTGGGCCCAATCGCTCATGCCCATCTGATCAAGGGCCATCGGTTTTCCGGCGGCCAGAATTCTCAAGACCACATCCTCGTTGTTTCCGGCCGTGGGAATGGTGGCGACGCGCAGTTCAATGTCCAGGGGTGCGAACTTTCTGAATTTGATTTTGCCGTCCTGGGGCTTTCGTCTTTCGGAGATGTCCAGATCGCTCATGATTTTAAGTCTCGAGATAATAGCCCTTTTAAAGGTGTAGGGGATGGTCTGGTACGTTTGACAGGCGCCGTCGATGCGGAAGCGGACCATGGTGTTCTTCTTGCCGGGTCTCGGCTCCACATGGATGTCCGAAGCCTTTCGCGCGTAAGCGTCAATAATCATCTTGTTGATCAACTGAACAATGACCCGGTCATCTTCCGCCACGCCCTCGTTTTCTTCGGTATCTTCCTCATCTTCTGCTTGCAGTTGCCCTAAAAGATCCTCAATGCTGCCGGAGTCCGGGATAATATCCTTTCCGCTTCCCACAAAAAAATGATCGATCATCTCGAAGATATCTTCACGGGTCGATACGCAGTACTCCAGATTCCTTTTTTTGATGACCCTTTTGATCACATCTCTAGCGGGCAGATAGTCCGGGTTTTCCATGGCCACGGCAATGGTTCCGCCCTCGTCGGTGACCGGCACGAAAACATGGGTCTTGAAAAACCCCGGCTTGAGATCGCCCAAAAGCTCTCCCGGTATGACCATCTTGTCGTCGTATGGAATGAACCGGGTCTTATAATACTCGGACAGAAGATTTGCGATGACTTCCTTTGAGATCCGAAATTCCGACATCAGGATTTGCTCGGCGCTCTTTCCCGTCTTTGTGGCCCGCTTAATGGCTTGGTTGACATCTTCCTCCTTCAGGAAGCCATTGGTGATGAGATACTGGTATTTACCCGGTCTGGCCGCCTGGGCCGCTTTCTGGTTCTTGAAGATGGCAATTCCCAGGACTTTTGCGATATCAAGGACAGCAGCCTGGTCAACCTGATTGAAGCTTCCTCCGTTTTTCTTGTTGATCAATTGAATGACGCCCAACAGATAGCGGTCGTAAACAACCGGCACGACCAGCATCTCTTTGGTACGGTAACCGGTTTTCTCATCCCAGGTAATATCAAAGGCCAGGGCAGGATCAATGCACTGCAATTCATCTTCATCCCGAACATTCTTGATGTTGAGTGATTTCCCGGTGGACGCACAATAACCGGCGAGGCTCTTTTTGCTGATGGGAACCCGAATCTCTATGGGATCATCACCGGTTTTCACCTTGGAGTAGATTTCTTTTCTGGCGGTATCGACCACATAAATGGTCAGCCGGTCCGCATCAAAGAAATCAAGAAGATCACCGTGGAGTTCAAGCAAGATGTCATTGGTGTCTTTGGCCGAGTGGATCTTGTTGGTGATATCGTTGAGTCTTTTCTGGTATTCGAGCTGTTCTTCAAGGGTTTTCTTCCCGATACCCATATTCGAGGAGTCCTCTTAGTAATCGTTTTTTCTATGAAATGTATAAGTAAAAGAACCGGAGAGTCAAGAATAAAGAATTGAAGAACCGAACGGACATTGATAAACCTCTTTCAATCGATTATAAGGGCGGTCATTCAACCCCTTTTTATTTGGGAAACCCTTCGGGCCTTTCATGCCCGGACGCGGAAGATCCCGTTTGGAGTACATATGGGAGAAAGAGCGAAAACGGTGGTTGACAGCCATTGCCACCTGGATATGAAGGATTTTGACAAAGACAGAGACGCGGTTTTGGAGCGCGCGAGAAGCGCAGGCGTCGGTCATATGGTTTCCATCGGGATCGATGTAAGGAGTTCCCTTGCGGTACTGTCGCTGGCCAGAACATATGACTTCATTTCCGCGACGGTGGGATGCCATCCCCATGACGCGGACCGATGCGGTTCAAGGGATCTTCAGGAACTGGCAAGAATGGCCGGTGAACCGGAAGTGGTGGCTTGGGGGGAAATCGGTCTTGATTTTTACCGGAACTACTCCCTTAAGGAGAATCAGCGAAGAATATTCCAAAACCAGCTTGAGCTGGCACACCAGCACGGACTTCCCGTGATCATCCACGATCGGGATGCCCATGAAGAGGTGTTCGATACCCTAAAAAGAATGGGAAAAAGGAAGAAAAAGGGGATTATCCACTGCTTTTCCGGAGACAGGGATATGGCACATGCGTTCATATCCTTGGGATATTACATATCCATCCCGGGAACCGTCACTTACCCGAAAGCCCATCAAACCAAAGCTGTGGCGGCCGCCATACCATTGGACCGTATGCTGGTGGAGACGGATGCGCCTTTCCTGGCCCCCGTACCCAGGCGGGGGAAAAGAAACGAACCAAGTCTTGTGCTCCACACGGTCCGGGAAATCGCGAAACTGCGGGATATCCCCTTTGAAACCGTGGCCGAGCAAACCACCCGGAACGCGAAAGAGATATTTCAATTATCCTTGTAACATGTCCGATTTCCTAATCACCGAAAAGCACCCCCTTACGTTGGCATCGGCCTCTCCCAGAAGAAAAGAACTGCTCGGCCAGGTGGGGATCCCGTACCGGGTGGTGGTGAGTCGCGTAAAGGAAAGGCGGAGTACCGAAAGCCCGGCGGATTTTTGCGGGAGACTGGCCCTTCAAAAGGCGGAAGCGGTTGCCGTAAAGGAAAAAAACGCCTGGGTCCTCGGTGCCGACACCATCGTGGTGATCGGTGACAGGGTCCTGGGAAAACCGCAAAACCGCGAAGACGCCAAAACCATGCTCTCCATGTTGAGTGGAAAGGAGCACCGGGTGATGACTGGTTTCGCCCTTATTGATCCATGGGGCATGAAGGTTCACGGGGAATCCGTTACCACCCTGGTCCGGTTCAAATCCCTCAGTGAAAGCGAGATCTCAGGATACGTTGAGACGGGGGAGCCTTTCGGAAAGGCGGGGGCTTACGCCATCCAGGGCGTGGGATCATTCATGGTGGAATCCATCAACGGTTCCTACACCAATGTTGTGGGCCTTCCCGTATGCGCCCTGATCAAGGCCCTTTTAAAATGCGGCGCATTAAAATCCTTTCCCATAATCGGTTAACACCGACATGTAACCGATTTCCATTTGCTGTCTCTATAGTCTTCAAAAAGCCATAGAATGACACTTTTTCGAGGAACTTCAAGCATCGGCGGTGTCATCTTCAGATGAGAGGAATAGAGAGATGAGCGGAAAAATATCCAGAAGATCGTTTCTTAAAGGAAGCCTTGCGGCGGCAGGGGCTGCGGTGGCCTCCTCTTTGCCCGTGCCAGAGGCCGTCAAAGCCGCCTCCGTGGAAGAGTTGGCCACCCTGATTGACGTCAGGAAGTGTATCGGGTGCGAGGCCTGTGTGGAAGCGTGCAAAGAGGCAAACGAACCCAAGTTCCCTGAACCCAAAAAACCCTTTCCCAAAATGTACCCGAGCCGGGTGAAGGTCTCGGACTGGTCTGACAAAAAGGATGTCGCGGATCGACTGACCCCCTATAACTGGCTCTTCATTCAAGAAGCCACCGTAAAGGTGAACGGGCAGGAAGAAACGTATAGCATTCCCCGCAGGTGCATGCATTGCCAGAACCCGCCCTGTGCGGATCTTTGTCCCTGGGGTGCGGCCTATAAACTTAAAAACGGCATCACACGCATCAACTCGGACTATTGTCTGGGAGGATCCAAATGCAAGAGTGTCTGTCCCTGGGACATTCCCCAGCGGCAGACCGGTGTGGGTCTTTATCTGGATCTGATGCCCGCCTTTGCGGGCAATGGCGTCATGTACAAGTGCGATCGCTGCTACAACCGGATCGCCGAAGGAAAGCTTCCCGCGTGCATTGACGCTTGTCCCGAAAAGGTTCAAAAGATCGGTCCCCGGGAGTCCATTCTGAAAGAGGCCCATGCCATTCAAAAAGAAATCGGCGGCTATCTCTACGGTGAAACGGAAAACGGCGGCACCAACACCATTTACGTCTCTCCCGTCCCTTTTAAGGAACTGAACAAAGGGATTGAAACGGGGTCGGGGAGACCGGATCTCAAACCGGCCAAGGATTCCATGGCGCAGGCGGACAATCTGGCCAAGGCCATGATCATTGCCCCCATTGCGGGCGTTGCGGCCGCTGCCGCGAAATTTTTCGTGGGTGCTAAAAAAATTGTGAGATCGGAGGATCAGTAAGAAATGGCAACACCAAATCACATGAAAAGGAGTTTCGGCAATCGAGCGCTTAAGCGGTTGTTTATTCTGATAATGGCGGTGACGGCCTTTACGGGATTCGGCCAAATGCCGATTTTCAAAAGGTATTACATCTCCGATATTCCGGGAATGGCCTGGTCCGCGGACTTTTACGCAACCCACACTCTGCACTATCTGGGCGCGTCGGTGCTCCTGGGCCTGTTTGCCTATTTTATGATGGACTATTTTCTGAGCGGCAGGAAACGGTTTCAACTGACACCATCGGCCTATGTCAGGATGATATTGCTTTTGGGAATTGTCATAACGGGTATTTTAAGGGTTTTCAAGAACATGCCGGATGTGCTTTTTTCACCGGCATTTACGGTCTTTATCGATATTTCCCATCTGGCATTTGCCATGATTTATCTTTTTTTGGTGCTGGCGCTGGCGTTGATGAAACGGGGGTGGCTCGTGGAAACCGGCACCTATTCAGAAACCGTTGGCTGAAGAGAGGAAATATGCACTGCCAAAACCATTCCGATCGAGAGGCGGCCATTCCCTGCCAAAAACACCTGACCGGCTATTGCGCTGATTGCGTCGATGAGGGAATCTCCTGTACGGATCCTTCCGGTTACTGCAAGTTCCGCACCCAGTGCGTCATCTGGGAATTGGGGCGGGAGGAGCGGAAAAAGCAGGGTGATGCGGAAGTTTAAGCCCGGCCAATGCCCTGTTGCCTTCACCCGAATCAGCCTTGTTCCGCCATAAACCCCTTACACAATTCTATTGAAAGAGCACTTGCAATTAAAGTGGTGTAAGGCATATGATGAATGGTGCCGCCATGCAGCGGCGGAACCTTCATCGTAGTTGTCTGTTTAGGAACGGGCGAGCAAGGTATGCACCCAAATGTCAGAAAAGCGCCTCCATAAGTTGTCCGCGGAACCCGGAGCCCATAAGAATCTGGGCCAGATTACCGCTATTCTCCTTCGTGAAAAGACCATCACCCAAAAACAACTGGACTATGCCCTCAGAATCCAATCCAAACTGGAAACGCCTAAAATACTGCTGGATGTCCTAAAAGAACTGGGTTATGTCACCGATGAGCAGATCACGGGGGCCATTCGGCGAAACTTCACCTCCTTTAGAATCGGTGATCTTCTTGTTGAACTGGGGCACATCACCGAATTGCAGCTCAAAACGGCGCTTGAAACCCAAAAAGAGGAAGAGAAGAAGAGAAAACTGGGTGAGGTCCTTGTCTCCCTCAACTTCATCCGGGAGCAGGAGCTGCTGGAAATACTGTCCGTTCAACTGGGAATCCCCCTGGTGGAATTGGAGTTTGCCGATGTTGATCCGAAACTCATGTCGAGTGCTCGCGCCAGGCTTCACAGGGATTTTCTTTTTATTCCCATAAGACGGGAAGGGGACCGCATCCTGGTCGCTTTTGCCGATCCGGGCGACGAACGGTCCATTAACCAGGCCAAGCGGCTATTTGAATGCGAAATCAACCCCGCCATCACAAAAAAGGAATCGATACTGAAGTTCATTCACAGAATGGGGGATGCAGGGAAGCCGTTGGCGTCCGATTTGAGAGCCGAGGTTTCGGTGACGAAAATCGTGGATGGCATTATTTTAGAGGCCTTTTCCCTTGGTGCGAGCGACATTCACATTGAACCGATCACCGATAGACTGAGGGTCCGTTTTCGCCTGGACGGCGTCCTGATTCACCACAAGGATTTTCCGTCCGAGATCCTTCCGGCGCTTTCCAGCCGCATCAAAGTGATGTGCAAGGCCAACATCGCCGAAAAGCGCCGGCATCAGGACGGGCGGATCGAATTCAATGCCGCGGGGACGGAAATCGACATCCGGGTCTCCTTTTACGTGACCATTCACGGAGAAAAGGTGGTCATGCGCCTCTTGAGGCGGCAGGCTCAGCTTCTGTCCCTTGAAGATATCGGAATAGCCCCCCGGATGTTGGCCAGGTTCAAGGACGAGGCCCTTGATTCTCCAAGTGGCGTGGTTTTGGTTACGGGACCCACCGGATCAGGGAAGACCACTTCAGTTTACAGCTGCATCAATTACCTCAATCGACCGGACGTGAGCATCATTACCGCGGAGGAGCCCGTGGAATATGTGGTGGACGGTATTGCACAGTGCTCCATCGACCCGAAGATCAATCTCACATTCGAGGAAACCTTGCGGCATATTGTCAGGCAGGATCCCGATATTGTCGTCATCGGTGAAATACGCGACACCTTCTCCGCGCAAATCGCCGTTCAGGCCGCCCTGACCGGACATAAAGTGCTTACCACGTTTCACACGGAGGATAGCATCGGCGGGCTGGTGCGGCTGATGAATATGGATGTGGATGTATTTCTGATCTCATCCACCGTGGTCTGTGTCCTGGCCCAAAGACTTCTAAGGAGGGTCTGTCCGGCCTGCAGCAGACCCCACAAAATCACGCCGGCGGAACTCCGGATCTTGGGTTATTCGCCGAAGGATGTTTCACACGCCAATTTCCGGCAGGGTTTCGGGTGCAGCCAGTGCGCACAGACAGGTTACAGGGGACGTCTTGCGGTTCACGAAATGCTGGTCTTGGATGAAGCGGTTCGGGACGCCATTTTGGAGAAGAAGACCAGCTATCAAATCAGAAACATCAGTATCCACTCCTCGGGCCTTGTGACCCTCATGGAAACGGGGATCGCCGTGGCCGCCACGGGTGCCACGACCATAGAGGAAGCGCTCCGATGTCTTCCGAGGCTGCAAAAGCCGAGGCCTTTGCCCATTGTCCAAAATCTTCTGGGACTGCAAACATGAAACAGGAAGAATCACTCATCGAAATTGCCGATGAGTTCATCTCAAGCGACAAAACACTGCTCCTCCCATTTGACCGGAACACCCTTCGCATTCAGCGGGAGATTGCAAAAGAAGACCCCGATATCCAGCTGATCGAAAAGCTGATCATATCGGACCCGGCCCTGGCGAGCCAGGTGCTGCGACTGGCCAATTCGGCGTTTTACAGGGGGCTCACAAAGGTGACCACGGTGAGGAACGCCATGATTCGTATCGGGATTTCGGAAATCGCCAACCTGGTCTCTCTCGTGACCCATCGAAAAAATTTTCATTCAAAAGATGCCGTTATTCGTGAGTTTTTAGGAAAGCTCTGGTCCACCTCAGCGGGTGCCGAGTCAATGTGCACGATCGCCTTGTCGCGCTTCGGGTTCCACCGCTCTGGCGCCCATTCAACG
>JANQDY010000234.1 GCA_028278625.1 Thermodesulfobacteriota bacterium | reverse complement strand
GTTGACGAGGGTCGTCTTTCCGGCGCCGTTGGGGCCGATCAGCGCATGGACCTCACCCTTTTCCACCACGAGGGTCACATGGGAGAGGGCCTGGACACCGCCGAATTTCTTGCTCACATTGCGCACTTCCAGCAGGGGCATCTCAGCGATTCCTCTCGGTCCGTTGAAATTTCCGTTCCCTGCGGAAGGTGTCCTTCCGGTATAGGGGAAAGACCTCAAAGAGGTACTTGAGCTTCCGGTATCGGCCATAAAGGCCCATGGGCTCGAAGAGAATGAAGAGCATGATCACCAGTCCATAGACCGCTCCCTGAAACCCCACCTGCTGTGACAAAAAGGTCGGAAGGACATCCTTGCTCACCCGGATGAGTTCCGAGAGAAGGGTAATGAAAACCGCCCCCAGAATCGCCCCCTGGATGGAGGCCAGACCGCCCACGATGATCATGACGATCAGGTTGATGGACTCCATGATGGTGAAATTGTCCGGACCGATAAAACTGATCAGGGGCGCGAAAAGCCCACCGGCGATGCCGGTGTAGAAGGCGCTGACCGCAAATGCCTGGGTCTTGATCCGGGCCGGTGGGATTCCCATGGTCTGGGCCGCCACCTCGCTGTCACGGACGGCGCAAAGGGCGCGGACCCGGGCGGTTCGCGTCATGTTCTTGGTGAGAAAGACAAAAAAGGCCACCATCACCAGGACAAGATAGTAGTACGCCCTGTCCGTGCTGAATGAAACCGGACCCAGCGAAGGGCGGCTCACCAGCAGGCCGTTGGCCCCGCCGGTCACGGACGACCACTCAAGAATAACCTGGTCGATGATGAAGGCGAACCCCATGGTGGCAATCGCCAGATAGATCCCGGTGAGCCTGAGTGCCGGAAGCCCCAGGACAAGCCCGGCCAGTGCCGCTGTGACACCGCCCAGAGGGAGGGCAAGCCAGAAAGACTGCCCCAGTGTGCCGGTCATATACCCCACCGTGTAGGCGCCGATGGCGAAAAAGGCGGCGTGTCCAAGAGAAATCAGGCCCGTGTAGCCGGTCAGGATATTGACCCCCAGGGCCGCAATGGCGTAGATGCCTGCCAGGGTGAGATTGTAGGTCCAGTAATTACCGGCCCAAAGGGGAAACGGTAAAACAAAGGCCAGCAGGATCCAGACCCGCACCATGTCACCGGTGTACTCGAAGAGCATCAGATCATCGGTGTAGGCTTTCTTCAGCTTGAACTTCATGTCAGACCTTTTTCCTCTCCTGGATGCCGAAGATCCCTTCCGGCCGGGCGATCAGCACGGCAACGAGCACCAGATAGGCAAAGATATCCTTGACCCAGAGGGGGAGGAATCCGCCGGCCAGATTTTCGCTGACCCCGATGATCAGCCCGCCCACGATGGCCCCGGGGATACTTCCGAATCCACCCAAAACGGCCGCCGGAAAGGCCTTGAGGCCGATAAACCCCATATCCTTGTGAAGAAACAGGATGGGGGCCAGAAGGATCCCGGCCACGGCCGCCACCATGGCGCTCAGCGCCCAGACCAGGCTGAACATCCCCTCTACATTGATTCCCATGAGGTAGGCGGCAAACTGGTTTTCGCTGGTGGCCTGCATGGCAATGCCCAGGTTGGTGAAACGGAAGAACAAAAAGAGGAGCAGAACGAGCAGGGCGGTGACGCCGACCACCACCAGGTCGATGGGTGCCACGGCAACGGCATCGGCCAGGTTCAACGTGCCGCCTCCCGCCACCGACGACGGAAAGGCGAAGGTGTCCGTTGACCAGATCATCCCCGCCACGCTTCGAAGAAAGAGAGCGAGCCCGATGGTGAACATGATCAGGGAAAAGGACGGTTCACCCACCAGGAAACGCATGACCAGGCGGTCCAGGAGCACACCGAAGGCTCCCATGATGAGGAGGGTCAGGATCACCGTGATCCAAAAGGGGACATGCCCGAAATGGATGAGGCTGAAGGCCACAAAGGCCCCCACCATCATGAACTCGCCCTGGGCGAAGTTGATGACTTCGGTGGCCTTGTAAATGAGCACGAAGCCTAAGGCGATGAGCGCGTAAACGCAGCCCAGGGCCATGCCGGAAACGAAAAGCTGCAAGAACATGACAAATGCCAGAGTCTCAAAAGCGTCTAGTGTTTAAAGGGACCCGAAACCCGCCCTCTATTCCTTTGGATACAGATCCTCCATAAGGTTTCCGTATTTCTTGAAGACATCTTTCCGTTTGACCTTCATGGTAGGGGTCAGATCCCCGTCCTCAATGGTCAGGTCATGGTCCAGAAGAACAAAATCCTTTATTGTCTCGTATCGGGCAAGGCCTTCATTTTTTCGGCTGATGATTTCCGCAACCTCTTTTCTCATAAGAGGATGGCGTGCCAAGTCCCCGTAGGTTCCTTTTATCCCCAGCTCCCTGGCCCGCTCGAGGATTTCCTCATCGTCCAGCGAAACAAGGGCGGTCAGGAACTTTTTGCGGTCCCCGTAGACCACCACTTGACTGATAAGGGGGTCCTCCTTGATCAGGCCCTCGATACCGACCGGGGCCACGTTCTTCCCGCCGGCCGTAATGATGATGTCCTTGATCCGGTCCGTGATCCTGAAATATCCATCCTCGTCCATTTCAGCGATATCGCCGGAGTGCATCCATCCATCCCTGAGGGCCTCTTTGGTCTCTTCCGGCTTGTTGTGGTACCTGAGCATGACGTTGGGGCCCCTCATCAGGATTTCCCCCTCCGGGGAAACCTTGGTATCTCCCCCCTCTCCGGGCCAGTCGGCCGTGGGCCATGACCTCCCGACCGTACCCAGCTTCACGTGGCCGGGCAGGTTGGTTGTGGCCCCACCCGTTTCCGTCATGCCGTAAAGCTCGTAGACCGGAACACCGATATTCCAGAAGAACTCATTTATTTCCTTTGAGAAAGGAGCACCCCCGGCCACCATGAACTTCATGTTTCCGCCCAGTATCAGCTCTCTTATCTCCGAAAAACTCTGTTCGTCGTTTTGGGCATGCGATTTTATGTCATGTTCGGTGACCTCATTCCCTCTAAGGGGGCCGTCTATGCGGACCCTTTTGGCGATCTCCAGCGCTTTTCCGAAATCTTCGGGCGTCATGTCCGCCAGGGTGTCGACTTTGCTCCAGACGGTGGAATAGATTTTTTCAAAAAGGCGGGGTGCGGTTCTTGTATACTGCGGTTTAACTAAACCGAAGTCCTTGACGATTGTCTCTACGTCGCGGGCAAAGGCAATGATGACATCCCCCCGGTAGATATCCAGAAAAGGACCCGCGAACTGCTCAAAGATATGGGCCAGGGGAAGGAAGGACATGTCGATCATTCCGGGTTCGATGGGAAGCCATGACGCACCGGTGCAAACCGTGTAGGTGATCGCCTCATGGCTGTGGACGGCACCCTTGGGCATGCCGGTGGTGCCGGACGTGTATATGTAGGAGGCGATATCATTGAGCTTTCCCGCGTCCAGTCTCTTGAAAAACCCATCCGTCAGCGCACCCTCGTATTCACTGCCCAGTTCCATGAGTTCGTCGAAGGTCATGCACAGCGGATCAGCGCCCGCGTCGCAGCCGATAGTGATGATTTTTTCCAGTTGAGGACTTTTTTCCTTGATCGCCAGCAGGCCGTCTCTTCTTGACCGGCCTTCCACGAAGACAAACCGGGAACCCAGATCGTTAAGGATGTACTGGGCCTGTTCGGGGAGCACATTGGGATAGATGCTTCCGGTCTCAGCACCGATGGAGAGGAGAGCAAGATCCGCTTCCACCCATTCCGCCCTGGTACGGGACATGATGGAGATCCCGTCACCCTTTTCGGCGCCAAGGGCCATAAGCCCCAGGCCGAGCCTCCTCACCCTGTTCCCAACCTCTTCCCAGGTCCTTTTCCTGGTCTTTCCCTTATGGGTAAAGGGCGGAAAATCACCTCTCTCGTGGTAGATGAACAAGGGGCTATCTTTTTTCTCCTTTACCCTGGCCCAAAATATTTGGGCTATGGTTTTATCGGCATCTTTCATGACAACTCCACGGCATTCGTTCAATCCAGGATTATTGAGAACAGGTGAATCGGAAGTTACATTTCCTTTCCCTCATCATCCGTATTCGTAAAATCATAATTGCATTCCACCCGGGCGTTGTGTTCGTTCCAGGAATTGATCCCCTGCATCATCTTGAACAACTGGGTCTTTTTCCCTTCTACCTTATACGCGGGAGAGGCCAGGGCCTTCAGGGGGCTCATCTCACCTTTGTTGAGTTTGGCCATCATGTCGAAAGGGCAGGAAAAGCGCGTCACATAGATATCGTCAAAGGGCGCATCCCTCAGCTCCTGCCACGGGGCGGGTCGGGCCTCGAATGTGACTTCCGTGCACTTGCCCTTGTCCATGGTCCAGGTGGCCATGCGGTCCTTTCCGTCAGGCCCGTCCCACACCCGGAAAGAGAATTTTCCGTTAAGTTTCTTCGCCTTTTTCAGATGTTTTTCGGAATTGTTCATTTGGTCCTGACATGCCTCCAGCCAAGCCTTGCTGTAATAGGTAATCATTTTCCGCACCTCCTCCTTGGTTTTTCCCGATTATGCCGAAAGCCCGTTATCCCTATCCGCCGGCGGCCAGGGGGAGAACCCTCACCTCGTCACCCTTGCTCAGGATTGTCGTGAGATCGGCTTTTCGACGGTTTACAACGATCGAATGCGCTTTCCCCGGCGCGATGCCGTACCGGGCCAGGAGATCGGCCACCGTGGAACCGTTTTTGAGTTTCGCCTCTTCACCCCTGGATGTCGGCGTCAACTTGTATCGGTTTCGCAGGGTACCCGACAACTTGACGGTGACCCGTATCATGGAATGTCCAGTTCCTTCAGCTTTTGTTCAGTGGGAACGCCTTCACCGTCCCAACCTCTGAGGGCATAGTATTTGTCAAGCATTTCTTCCAGGGGTACCACATTTCCTTCGCCGATACCTTCCGTATGGGGCTCCCGCGTCATTCTCCCGGGAAGCGTATCGTCTTTTCTCGTGAAACCGAGCCGGTGGTTGAACGCCCTCTCCAGATTAAAGATTCTTTCTCCGATTCTTCTGACGTCATCCTCGGTATGCTCCACGCCCACAACAGCGGAGTAGAACTCCGCAATGATCTCCGTGCCTTCTTCCATGAGCATGTATGGAAAGACACAGACGCCGCACGCCTCGATAAAGGCGGTCTCGTCCTGGCGGCTGATCACCATTTCCGCCTTTCCTTCGGAGGTTAACGGATCCATCGGTGCGGGGATGCCGTTGATCTCGGGCTGGATGGTATTGCCCGTGGTGTGGTTTCCGCCCTCCGGCGAGGTGGCATAGAGGAGCCCCTGTCCCACCATGGCTCTGGGGTGGTACCCCGCGAAACCCTGGCCCTTGGAGCCCATGAATACCTCTGGCGCGCCATACTTGTCGGCCAGGTATTTCCCCCCCATCGCGGCCTCACCGCCGAACCCCTCTCCTTCTGCAATCATGGTCAGCAACTTAATGGCATTGTCAGCATCTCCCCACTCGAGGGGAAAACCCATCTCCCTTTCCGTGATACGGCCCATCTCAAAGAGTTCCATAACGGTGCCGAGGGTGATGCCCGCATCCATGGTGTCCACACCCATCTCGTTACAGAGGTAATTCATTTTGGTGAGGGCATCCAGGTCCCCCACGCAGATGTTGGAACCCAGGGAAAAACAGGTCTCGTACTCAGGGCCGTCCCCCCGGCCCTGGTATTTGGCGCCTTCCGGCAGGCGGGTATTCCGGCCGCAATTGAGGGCACAGCCGTAACAGGCCTTGCTTCGCACCAGGGTGCGGTCGATGATCTCGGCGCCGTTGATTTCGTCGCCGGCTTCGAAAAACCCTTCCTGGAAATTCCTGGTGGGCATGATGTTGTTGGCGTTCATCACATCCACGAAAAGGGGGGTGCCAAACTCCCCGAAGGCTATCCCCAAATCAGCTTTTTTGATATGGTCCGCAATGATGGTAGACCTGAGGAGTTCCTCCGGGTCGGCCACCTTAACGCCTTTTGTTCCCCGAACAGCAACGGCCTTGAGGTTTTTTGAACCCATTACCGCGCCCACGCCGGAACGGGCCGCAGCCCGGCTGGCATCGTTGATGACGGCGGCATAGCGCACCAGATTTTCACCGGCAGGCCCGATGCAGGCCACGCGGGCCTCTTTGTGCGTCTCTTTTCTGATGGTATGGCAGGTGGCCCGCGTATCTCTCCCCCATAGAGCAGAGGCATCCCGGAGTTCCACATGATCATCCTCGATCCAGAGATAGACCGGCTTTTCCGCCTTGCCGCTGAAAATAATGGCATCATAGCCGGCGGTCTTGAAAGCGGCGGGGAAGTAACCTCCCGAGTTGGAGGAGCAGACGGTGCCGGTCAACGGGCTCTTGGTGACCACCGCGTAGCGGCCCGTACACAGTGCTCCCGTCACCGTGAGGGGACCATTGATGAAAATGAGCATGTTTTCAGGGCCTAACGGGTCGCAGTCAATATCCAATTCATCATAAAGGATCTTGACGGCCAGGCCCCGACCTCCCACATAGTCCCTGGACAGTTCAGGGTCCAGGGGTTCCCTTATGATTCCTCCCGAGGTGAGATTTACCCTGAGAATTGACCCCATCCACCCGTTCATAGTCTCACCTCCTTATAAAGCCCACCCTGTTCCAATATGGATTCTTCGTCCCACTCCACCAGCTCCAGGGCCTTGACCGCACACGCCCTGACACAGAGGGGATCGTCGCAGACTTCGCACTTTACCGCTTTGCCCTCCACCATGAACAGGCAGTCGAACTCACAGGCCTCGATGCACAACTCGCACCCCGTGCATTCATTTTCGTCGATCATAACGAGGCCGGTCCCGGGGTCTTTCGCGATGGCTTCCACGGGGCACGCATCCGCACAATCGGGCGATGCACACTGAAGACACACATGTGCCACATATTTGGTGTCTTCATCGTTCTCGGTTGTCCTAATCCTTGCAATGGAAGGGCGAAATTCGAAAATCCCGTTTTCCGTGAACGTAAGAGAACAGAACATGGAACAAAGGTGGCAGTTGGTACAGCGTTCCTCGGTAAAGGCGATCCGCATACCCATGAGTCATACTCCAATACATTTCTTTACAAGTTGCTCGAATTCAGGCGTCCGGCTAATCCCCACGGGATTGAATGCCATGCAGGGATCGTCCATGCTTTGCTCAATAAGTTGTTCCACGGTTGCCTCGTCAGTGGAGAAGCCGTAGTCCTTATAGGTGAGCTTGACGCCTACTCTGGTGTACAACTCCTTGAGTCTCTCTATGCCCTTGAAGCCCAGGGCCTCGTCGGAGAGGCCGTTGTCTTTGACACCCAGTGCCCTGGCAACGCTGGCGTAGACGTGGGGAACAGCCTGCATGTTGAATTCCATGACGTAGAGGTTGGCAATGCCCACCGCCAGCCCGTGCTGCAACTCGCAAAGGGCGCCCGCCGTATGCCCGATGCCATGGTCCGCGCCCGGCAGGGCCGTCTGAAAGGCGATACCGGCCATGCACGCCGCGATGAGCATCTTGGATCTCACGCCCAGGTTTGTGGAATTGTTCTGATAGGCCTCTTCCAGGTTATCGGCCACCATCTCAACAGCCCTCAGCGAAATGGCGCTGGACAGGTCCTGGCGATCTTCGGAGGCCAAGGCACCGATGGAATGGGTCAGGGCGTCGAGGGCCGTGGAGGCCACCAGATGGGCGGGAAGGGGCCGCGTCAATTCAGGATCGAGGACCGCTACCTTGGGAATGAACTTGTAGTCGCCGATGATCAACTTTGTCTTTTCTTTGCGATCCATAATCACCGCGCCCCAGGTAACTTCAGAGCCGGTGCCCGCCGTGGTGGGAATGCAGATGATCGGTTTGCTCTCCTCCTCCACCAGATAAAGCCCCACAAAATCCTCCAAATCCCCCTCATTGGACTCCAGGACCGCTGCCGCTTTGCAGGCATCCATCACGGAACCGCCTCCCAGGGCTATCCAGAAATCAGGATTCAGGTCTTTTGCCGATTTGGCAATCTCATAGACTTGATCCCTGTCGGCTTCTTCCAGTACCTGGTCAAAAACAGCCACGACTTCTCTCGAGGTGCCTTTGAGGGAATCCAAAAGGTAGTCCAGCAATCCCGCGTCCCTGACACCCTGGTCGGTCACGATGAACGCCTTTTCCTTGTCGTCAAAGTGCCAGTCCAGATCCAGGTCGTCGGCCAGATCACGGACCTTGCCCTCACCAAAAATGATCCTCGTGGGGTTCCACCATTGAAAATCCATGGTGGCCAGAGGGACGTTTCTTTGTATCAGACTCATGATTTCACCTCGTTTCTTGGATATCGGGTTTTGAGTATCAGGGTATGTTCCATCGGCTTCGGCCCCCACCCCTCCTGCCCGCGGGGTGGACCACTGTATCGAACCGGTCCCCGGCGGGTAGGGTGATCCCCATATGAATGTCGTTGTTTGGTTTCTTTACAGCAAAACGCTTGCCATCTGATCGATGGCGTCGGTTTATGGAGGCGGGAACACGTCGCATTGACCCATCCGTTCACCACAAATGCAATTCTTTGAACAGGTTATGGCAGGACCCCGGCGGCGGGAAACAAAATGACGGCATCACGAAAACAGACTGACACAACTGGTTCAAACCGAGACGCATGTATCACATCGGCACGGATGTGCGGCTATTGAACAGTCCGCGTGAGAACCAGATCATGCTTCTTGAGCTTGCGATAGAGCGTGGTGCGCCCAATCCCGAGATGTCGGGCCGCCGCGGTCATGTTTCCCGCGCAGGAATCCAGGGCCCGGCGGATGGTTTCCCGTTCCATATCGGAAAGGCGGGGTGCCGCTGAAGGCGGTGGCTGTGGTTGATACAACCTGGAGGACCGGGGCGACGGCCGATCAGGCCGGTTTACAGCGGGGAAATCCTCTAGGGCGAGGTAGGGGCCGCCGGTCACATTGACGGCCCGTTCGATCCAGTTCTTGAGTTCCCGAACATTTCCCGGCCACGGATAGTCCCGGAGGGCCGAAGAAGCCTCGGCGGAAAGGCCCGCCACCTCCTTGCCAAGGGTCTCGCTGATCCTTTTTGCAAAAAGCCGCGCGAGCACTTCGATGTCCCCGCGTCGCTCCCTCAGCGGCGGCACAAGGATTTCAAACACGTTGAGCCGGTAATAGAGATCACTCCTGAAATTGCCATTACTGATCTCTTCGGCTAGGTTCCTATTGGTCGCGGCGATGATCCGGGCCCCCAGGCGGAGATAACTGCCACCGCCGAGGCGCTGAAATCGCTTTTCCTCCAGTACACGCAGGAGTTTGGCCTGCATGGCGAGAGACATACCGTTCACCTCATCGAGAAACAGGGTGCCGCCCGCGGCCAGTTCCAGCTTGCCGGATTTGCCCGAGCGAAGCCCCCCGGTGAAGGTCCCGGCCTCATAACCGAACAGTTCGCTCTCAATGAGATCATGGGGGATGGCAGCGCAATTGATGGCCAAGAAAGGGCCGGCGGACCAGGGTCCCGCATTATGAATCCCCTGGGCCAGCATCTCCTTTCCCGTTCCGGACTCTCCAGCCAACACCACATTGGAAGGGCTGTCCGCCACGGTCCGGGCCATATCAATGGTCTCTCGTATCTCCCGGCTCTGTCCCTCCATGTCTTCGAAATGATAGTAGGCCTGAAGCCCGGTGACCTTATGAACCAGTTCCTGGACCAGACGCAGTTCCTTGAGAAACAAGACGCTCCCCATGGCCTCTCCCCCGGGGTTGGAGATGGGCTTCAGACTGGTCAGACACCGGGTCTTTCGGATGGACTCCTTGAGAATGAGTTCATGATCGCTCAGTTCAGTCCCGCTCTGGATGGCATCCAGGATCACTTGGTTGGAAATGACCCGGTCCACTTGCCGCCCCTCCTTGGGCAGTGTGGAGGCACTCACACCGATGATCCGCTCGGCGGCGGGATTCATATGGGTGATGTTCAGGTCCCGGTCAAAGATAATTAGCCCGGTGGCCATGGACTGGGTGGCGGCCCGCAAGTACTGGGCCGCCAGAAAAGACCGAGCCAGTTCCTTCTTGAGACGCAACTGATTTTCGATGACCTGGGCCGCGGCCACGATCATCCCCAGCGTGTGAGGGTGTTTCAACCCCACCTCGCAGGCCGCGGTGATATCCAGCGATCCAATGACAGCACCGTGTTCGTCGTGGATGGGAGCGGCCGCGCAGGTGGCCACATGCACCGCTTTCATATAGTGCTCCGCCCCCGTCATCTGATAGGGGCGGTCCATTCGGAGGGCCAGGGCCGGTGCATTGGTCCCGCAATACCTTTCATGAAAGCTGCTGCCCGGCACGGCGTTTTTTGCCTGACAGTAGGCCCAGATGGCGCCCTCTCCCAGGGCCTCCAGGATGAACCCGTTCCCGTCCGTCAGAAAGACCACCATTTCCAGGCTCTTAATGAGTTCGAAGAGGCTCTTCAGAAAAGGGAGGGCCGTGTCAATAAGGTTCCTGTTTTCCGCAAAGATATGTTCTTTCTCTGCTTCCGTCAGCCCCGGGTCGATTCGGTCCATGAAGGGATCGGTGCCGTAGTTTCTGCACCGTTTCCACGATTCAATGATCTCTCGGCGAAGCCCGCTGGATGACACTTCTCCGGTTGACGCAAAGCCTTCCCAGGCGGCCTCGAGTTCTTTTCGATCCGCAATGCTATTCATGTTGCGCATTCCTCACCAATGCCTGCATCTGTATCTTATTGGATTCACAGCCACATGTGTCAGTTCACACAAGATATCCCGACAAGGCCGGGGAGAAGGATCTCATTACGGCTGAACTATAGGGGAAAGGGCTTGAATCGTCAAGGGTGAGGAATACGCCCTCCTGAACGGACCGGAATTTGTTTTGCTGCGCATCGAAGGGGATTCCTCCCCAGCAGCGACCACGGTAAGAGAAAAAATCAGTAATTTCGAAACTGGCTCGATCAAATTGAGCGATTAGCTATCAACAGATAGCTGGTTGTATCGATCTCGGAAGGAAGTCAATTAAATGCGCTCCCAGCCATTGGTTGAGAATCCGGAGCTACGCCATGATAGGAGCTTGCCGACTTTGCGGCAATTTCTGATCGCTCAATTCGGGTTGCGGCCAAAAATCTTTCAAATCCTCATCTTTCAGAGGGATCACATCCTTTGGGTGAACAACCCCGGCAGCCAACGGAAGTTTCTTCCGGTTTGGGACCTTTTGCGTCGGAGATTCGAAAATGCGCTGGCCTGCTTTTTCGGTTTGAGGGCTACCCCGGACACGTCTTTTGCCATTGCCGGATCCATTGGTACTGCCCACCAGGGCTACCAACTCCCCAACGTAATCCTTCATCATTTCAGCTTGACCGCTCATCTCTTCGGAAACAGAGGAATTTACCTCGGCGCTGGACGCATTTTGCTGGATGACCTTATCTATCTCTACTACCGCCTTATTGATCTGTTCAACGCCATGGGCTTCTTGCGTCATATCGACGCGCCCGTCCCTGACAATATGGACGTGCACATCATCATGGATAATTACAGCATCCACAAACACCAAAAAGTAAGATCTTGGTTTGCTCGAAGACCAAGGTATTACGTTCATTATTCGCCAACTTATTCATCATGGCTTAACCAGGTTGACACTTGGTTCGGCATAATCACTCGAAAAGCCATCCGAAGAGGGTCTTTTCGTAACACTCGACAACTCGCGGACAAAATCAAGCAATTTGTAGAGGCTCACAACCAAAATTCAAAACCTTTCATTTGGGCCCCAACGGCTGCATCAATATTCACCAAACTAGAGTGTTTATGTCAAATTACTTCAGTTACGGAACGCTAGATGGCGGATTTTGTATATGAAAAGCGAGATTTTTGAGCATATACACAATCCCATCAAGGCCTTTGCACGTCAGATAATTGGTTCCTGCAGAGACGTTGCGCCTATCAGGTGATGGTGAGGTGATAAGACATTGCTTTTTTCAGCGGCGAGTATAGGAAAAACCATCTTAAGGATCAAGATAAAACAAACCACCAAACGTTTGTCTCTGCTTCTGGTTGACGCAAGTAAAAGGTGTGGAGGCTGGTGTCATCCGTAGTGTGAAAACTCACTTCCTGCGATACGTGAGGTATAAGCAAACTGCACGGTCTTTGTGCGCACACCCAGCATCCTTTCAAAAGCAGACCAAGACAGCTCCAGTTTTTTCTAGTGATTTTTAGCGAAGAATTGAGACCTGTCGCTGAAAAATCTGGAAACGTGACTCGTTCCTGAAACAGGCCACGTCATTCTGCCGCTTACAGGGCAAGGGGAGATCCTTGTCTATGCATATGTGGAGATTTAGATAGAGCAGGAGCGGTTGAAATGTTCCGAAAGATAAGAAAGCGTGATGGCGAAATCGTCACCTTCGATGCTTCAAAGATTACATCGGCGATTCTAAAAGCGGGTAAAGCAACCGGGGAGTTTGGAGGGCAGGAGGCCAAATGGCTTGCGAAAAGGGTCCTGAAACAGGCCCATAAATCGGGCGTTGGCCTTATTCCCGAAGTGGAAGAAATCCAGGACACTGTCGAGCGTGTGCTTTTCGAGGCGGGCTTTTATGAAACAGCCAAAGGCTACATCATCTATCGTGATCAGCACGCCCGAATCAGAGATATCCTGGAAAAGGCAAATTCCGATCTTGTTGACAACTATCTTCAGAAGCTGGATTGGAAGATTAATGAAAACAGTAATATGACGTATTCACTACAGGGCCTCAACAATCAAGTGTCATCGCATGCGTCCTCGGAATACTGGCTCAATCGCATCTATCCCCCTGAGATCAGACAGGGCCACAAATCAGGTGATTTCCATATCCATGACCTGAGTCTTCTTTCAGTCTATTGCGTGGGTTGGGATCTACAAGATCTTCTCCGTCAGGGTTTCAGGGGAGTTCCCGGTAAGGTTGAAAGTGGCCCAGCCAGACACTTCCGATCCGCCCTGGGCCAACTCGTCAATTTCTTCTATACCCTTCAGGGAGAAGCGGCTGGCGCCCAGGCTGTTTCCAACTTCGATACTCTCCTTGCCCCCTTTGTTAGCTACGATCAGTTGAGTTACAAAGAGGTCAAGCAGGCCCTCCAGGAATTTCTTTTCAACATCAACATCCCCACCCGGGTCGGTTTCCAATCCCCCTTTACCAATATCACCCTGGATCTTATGCCACCAGAGGCTTTGAAACATCAGCCGGTGATCATTGCTGGCATCGAGCAAAAGGAGAAATATTCCGATTTCCAGATAGAAATGAACATGATCAATCGAGCATTCGCCGAAGTCATGATGGAAGGCGATGCCAGGGGACGGGTCTTTACCTTTCCCATACCCACCTATAATATCACAGAAAATTTTTACTGGAACAATCCGACACTGGAACCGATTCTGAAAATGACAGCGAAATACGGTATCCCCTATTTCTCCAATTTCGTCAATTCAGATATGTCACCTGAAGACGTAAGGTCCATGTGCTGCCGATTGCGCCTTGACAACAGAGTTCTCATGCAAAGAGGGGGCGGCCTTTTCGGGGCAAGCCCGCTCACAGGCTCCATAGGTGTTGTGACCATCAACCTTCCCAGAATCGGGTACCTGGCGGAAAACGAAGACGATTTTCTCGAACGGATGAAAGAAATGGTGTTTCTTGCGGCGGAGAGCCTCGCCATAAAACGGAAGGTCATCGAAAATTTCAGCGGCAAAAACCTTTATCCCTATTCAGGATTCTATCTGAGGCATGTCAAGGAATGTAAAACCAGGTATTGGGCGAACCATTTTTCGACCATCGGCATCATCGGCATGAACGAGGCGTGCCTAAACCTGTTTGGGCGTGACATCGGCACTGACAAAGGCCAGGCATTCGCCCTGAAAACTATGGATTACCTCCGCACCATCATCTCAGAAATTCAGGAAGAAACGGGCGGAATATTCAATCTCGAAGCCACGCCGGGGGAAGGGACATCCTATCGGCTGGCCATGTTGGATAAGAAACGGTTCCCCAACATCATTTGCGCCAATGAAACCGCATATCAAAAAGGGGAGGCCCCTTTCTATACCAACTCTACACAACTCCCCGCAAACTATACAGACGACATTTTTGATGCACTGTCGCTTCAGGATGACCTTCAGAGCAAATATACCGGGGGGACCGTTTTCCATGTCTATTTAGGGGAACGGATCAACGATACCGACGTCCTAAAAGCCTTGATCAAGAAGATTGTAACCCGTTTCCGACTTCCTTATTTCACTATCACGCCCACCTTCAGCGTGTGTCCCGTCCACGGATATCTGAACGGCGAAAACCCCCGGTGCCCGGTATGCGACGGTCCCACCGAAGTCTATTCCAGGGTAGTCGGATATATGAGACCGGTAGACCAATGGAATCAGGGGAAACAGGCTGAATTCAAGATGAGGAAGGCTTTCAGGATGTGCCTAGACCAGAGGAATCCCTCTTAGGCACGGTATAGGACCCATGATTATCGGTGGTATCCAGAAGAGCTCATTGATTGACTATCCTAGGAAACTCAGTTGTGTGATTTTCCTGTCAGGCTGCAACTTTACGTGTCCCTATTGCCACAACCCGGATCTCGTCCGGCGGAAGCCTTCTCATGAGGTCCCCTTTAACAAAGAGTGGATCTGGGCATTTCTGAAAAACCGAAAAGGCTTTTTGGACGGCGTGGTTATTTCCGGCGGCGAACCGACACTCAACGAGCACCTGCCTCTTTTCCTGGAAAGGATCAAACATCTAGGCTATTCGGTCAAGCTGGATACCAACGGCACCCGGCCCAGCATGATAAAACGCCTCATCCATAACGGGCTCATTGATTACATTGCCATGGATATCAAAGCGGACCCTCAAGTGTACCCGCGATATATTGCCAGAAAACTCGATCCGCAGAGCATCTTATCCAGCATTGAAATCCTCCGGGAGTCGGGGCTGCCACACGAGTTCAGGACAACCTGCGTGAAGCCGATGGTGAATGAACGAACCATTCAAGATATCTCGCAGACTATAGAGGGCACTCCGCTGTATGTCCTGCAGCAATTCCGTGATGACAACGGGTTGCTGGATCCTCGTTTCTTTGACCGGATAGGTGCCGGCCATGGCAGGGTCGAACTTGCCCGTTTACAGGCAATTGCAGCGCCTTGGGTCAAAAAATGCGTTGTACGGTCTTAGGGAACAAAACAGTGGTACTCAGATGGGCCAGGAAGATTCTGTCACAAAAACTGACCAAACCTGACCCATCAGGGCCAGACAAAAAGATGGTCAAGAAAAAAGTGGACCAAAAATGGTCCGACCGAAATGGAATCTGACCCAAACCTGGCCGAAAGTGGACAATAACTGTTCTGGTCAGAAACGATTCTGCTCCGGACTAAAACCAAACCGGACGGTCAAAAAATGTGATGGATTTCAATTCGAACCCCCATTCTGTTCTTTTGACCAAGGAGGAGTGAATCATGTACCCAATCCTGGTCACAATCAGCCTTCTCCTAGTTGCAGGGAGTTCCATCTATATGTCCGTGTACGGATTGATGGCCGTATTTGCCGGAAATGCATCGGTCATCATCTGTATGGGTCTTGGCATGGAAATCGGCAAAATTCTGACCGTGGCCCACCTGTACCGCAATTGGCCAAACCTCAAGCGTCTTGTCCGAAGTCTGTACATCCTCATCATATCGGTTCTGGTCCTGTTGACCTCCATTGAGGTCATCGGGTTCTTGTCCCTGAGCCACGCCAATGCAATCCAAAGCCTGAGGGCCACCCAAACGGCCCTTGAAGGCCTCGAGAAAGAAGCGGCCATTCTCAAAGAGCAATTGGCGACCATTGACGCAACATTGGCCGGGCTTCCGGTCTCGTATGTCACCCGCCGAATAAAGGAACGCCAATCATCCGGCTACCCGCAAAAACAGGGCAGACTGTTGGAAATCGCAAGGCAGCAATCTGAGCTTGAAAACCGGTTGATCGAGGATCAAAGAGATTCCGGTCCCATTTATGCGGTGGCACAAATTCTGAGAATCAACGAAGCGGACGCCATTGCCATGTTGATCTTAATCCTGGTTTCAGTCCTCGAACCCCTTTCCATCGGGTTGACCGTGGCAACGAGTGCTGCATGGACGAAAAAGGAGGTCTTTTCGAGCCAGCGTTTACCTCAAAACTCAGAGGACCCCGATACGGATCAAGAACTCGCGTCCATTGTCAGCCAATACAATCTGAGTGTTGCCCAATTGGCGAACATCACAGGCCGAAAAAAGGTCAAGACATGCAAAGCCTGGTTGGACGGCACCACACCGGTACCGGCAAAGGCGCTTCAAGCGGTAAGAGCGTGGACGCATAAACAGAAAACCGAGGTGAAAGAAAATGACCATCAAATTGAACAAAAATGACCGCAGGCTACTTGCCACGATCGCGGAATACAGGGTCCTCACAACAAGCCAAATAACGGCAATCCAGCACAAGAGCAGACAGGTGGTGCGGAGGCGTCTCAGACAACTGGAAGAGACAGGGGTCATTCTTACGGCTCCCCGGGGATTGGGACATAGCCGGGGCAGGCCAGAAAAAGTGGTATCCCTGAGCCAGAAAGGCGCAAACCGAATCAGCGATGACTATCCGGTACTCCGTGGAATGCCGATCCATCAGATAGAGGGAGACAAGATCCGATGTATGGAACATCAACTCCTGACCAACTGGTTCCGGATTCATCTAGCCGAAATCGAACACTTCATTCCCGAACTTTCCATCCGGTTTCTGTCTCCCGACTCCCCATTCTTGAAGCGGGATCACAATGGTATCCCCTTGATATTTGAGCCGCAATCCGACAAAAGTCAAAGCGAAAAAGCCGGTGGATTCACTCCGGATGGGGTATTTTCCATAACACATCAGGAGAAACAGAAGACGCTTCTCTTCTTCCTCGAGGTGGATATGGGGACCGAGTCCATGGCCACTTTAAAACGGGAGCCCCGGGACATCCGCCAGAAAATCATAAATTATCAGGGATATTTTCGTAGCAACCGGTACAAGAGGTACGAAGAACACTGGCGTTGCCGCTTCAAAGGGTTCCGTCTCCTCTTTCTCGCTCATACGAACAGCCGTCTGGCTGTGTTATCGAGGTTGGTTCGGGAAATGCCGCCCTCGGATTTCATCTGGCTGACCAATCTCAATCATATGTTTGCCCAGGGTCTCTCAGCTGAAATCTGGATAAGTAGCGGCAAACAGGAGGCAAAGCCAGGATCTATATTGGGTCCTTCCCTGGCCTGCCAGGCCCCGATCCTGCCCCTACGGTAGTCAAACCCGGGTCTTGACTCTTACTTTTCAAGCCTGTATGATGTTGTCATACTATTTGAGAGGATCTGCAATGAAAACCAAAAAAACGCGTGCGGCCTTGACGATTTCAATGCCGCAGGACATGGCCGAGGAATATGACAGGCTGGCAAAAAAACTGGCAAAGAACAGGAGCGTGCTTTTCAGGGAGATGTTTATTGCTTTCAAGAAACAGCAACTGAAAGAGGAGTTTCGAGAACTGCAAGCATACGGTGCCGGGCTCGCTCAACAAAAAGGGGTGTTTACGGAATCTGATGTTGAAAAGCTGGTTTTCGAAGGACGCTGAATGTGAAAGTCGTCTTTGACACCAATATCTATATCTCCGCCTTTGTCATACCTGGCGGGAATGCTGAAAAAGCATACCTGCATGCCGTGGATGGCGATTTCCAGCTTTGTACCTCCATTGCTATCCTAACGGAATTGGCGCGGAAATTGGATGAAAAATTTAGATGGGAAAAGGAGAAGATTGAGCAGTTGATTACGTCCATCAGCAATGTTGCAACCACTTTCAAGACTTCTCCGTCACTGAAGGTGTTATCGGATGACCCGGACAACCGCATTTTGGAGTGCGCATTGGATGCGGCCGCTGAATTGGTCGTAACAGGGGACAAGCATCTGCTCAATTTGAAAAGGTATCAGGATATTGAGATCATCAAGCTGTCAGCCTTTCTGGCAAAACTTCATCGAAAGCCCATTAAATGATCCCGACCACTTAATCGCCGCAAATGACCTCCTGAAAAGTTGTATCGTAAATCCTCAAAACGCATCGAAATTGATGCTAAAATGTATCGTAAACACCTGTAAAATGAATCATAATTCCCGTTAAATCGCATCGTAAATGCCCCTTCGGCATCTGGAAGTGTATCTTTATTGTACGGACATATTCCGATAAAATTACGTCATTACATGTAGATATCCCGTGTATCGAAAACCGAATATAATAGAAAAAACACCATACACCATCCTATAGACACAAATGACTCCCGAACGAAAAAGCAGAGAGAAAACAATCCTGCTCAGTAACGTCTTTTGGATCCCCTCTGATACCCGGCACCGCATTTTCTTGACCAGTATGGTTTGCTCATCAATTTATTATACCGTCGTATCACGCCCTGTTTGATGCCTTTCATGATATACCCCTTCCAATCCTCCGTAAATGTCCATGGATAGACGGGTATCACGTCCAGACCCATTTTTGCGTAGGTCGTTTCCTTTCTCTTGATTCCGCAGTCATAGTTCCGCTTTCCTTTCAATCCATAATATTCGATGTAGGTGCCGAATTCAGGAAGATAGAAGTCCGGGTACCAGATCCGGGGTTTGCGGTCTTCCGGGTGGACCAGCACCCCAGGTTCGTATTGATAACGGATTTCGTTATCGTTAAGGAAGTATGCAATTCGACGTTCCCCTTCGGATTTGAATTTCGGGTTCCTGTTTCCGTCCAACAGATTTTCCAGATTTCGGTTCACCACGACACCTCTTTCCCCAGAAAAACCGGGACCTATATAAAGCTGTGGGTTTTGAAGAGACTCGCTGCACATTCCGCCCAATCCCCGGGCACCACGGCCTGGCCTGTCGGTTCGGGAAAGGCCCTTCCGCTCCGTGTCAGTCATAAAAACACGGAGCGAGGTGATAGAAATGTTCAACAGTTTAAGAAAAACACAAATCGATGAGCTGAAGAAGAATCCCAGGTTTTGCATTGTTTGCTTCCGGGACAACTCAAACGTAGACAGGTTTCATGTCTGCGAAAAATGTCGAAAGGGTAGCGCAGGAATGCCTAGGCGGTTGCCGGTGGTCACCCTTGACAATGGAAAGACATATTTTGTGGATGAGAGGTATTGCCAGCGGCCCAAAACCCTACCAAAAAGCCCGGTTGAGAATGTTACCGGTTCAATTGCCGAGCACACCAATGCGAATCCGCCAAAAATGAAAGCAGAGATTTGTATTGAAAGGTGACGGAAACCTCCCGCCACCCCTCT
>JANQDY010000207.1 GCA_028278625.1 Thermodesulfobacteriota bacterium | reverse complement strand
GGGAGAAGGGTTTGTCGATTACCATTGGCCGAAATATGGCGCAGAGGAACCGCAGCCGAAACTCTCCTTTGTGAAGCTTTTTGAACCATGGGGCTGGATTGTGGGAACGGGCGTCTATATAGACGACATGGATGCGCTTGCCGCCGTCAAAACTCTGGAATTGAATGAAAAAATAAGAACCCTTGTCCAAAAAACGCAGAATCATGTCGCTCAGATAAGGGAAGGGATTCAGGAAAGTGTCAGAAAAGTTCTTATCTGGATTGGTGGGATAACGCTGGGTGTTTTGGTGTTGATGCTGGCCGGAACCTATGTGTTCGTACGGCGAAGCATTGTCTTGCCGATTCAGCGGGCCATTGGTGGCATGTCGGAGGCATCGGTTCACGTGGCGTCCGGTGCCAACGAAGTTTCCATGACGGCACAATCCACTGCTGAAGGCGCATCCCAGCAGGCTGCGGCCATTGAAGAGACCAGCGCTTCCCTAGAGGAGATGTCTTCGATGACCCGCCAAAATGCCAATAACGCCAAAGCCGCGGACACACTCATAGAGGCGCTCAATCAGGTTGTAAAAAACGCGGATGATGTCATGAAGGAATTGTCCCAATCCATGGAAGATATTACCGAAGCCAGCCACGAGACTTCCAAAATCATTAAGACCATCGACGAAATCGCTTTTCAAACGAATCTGTTGGCCCTGAATGCAGCGGTTGAAGCGGCACGAGCTGGGGAAGCCGGAGCCGGTTTTGCGGTGGTGGCCGATGAAGTGAGAAATCTTGCCATGCGGGCTGCCGAGGCGGCGAAGAATACGTCGACGCTAATTCAGGGAAACGTTAAGAAGATCGGTGACGGTACGACACTTGTGGCAAAGGCCAATGAGGCGTTTTCCACCGTGTCCGGTAGCGCGGCAGAGGTGGGTGATCTGGTGAGCGGCATCTCAGCATCATCCACGGAACAGGCCCAGGGTGTGGAACAGATCAACGTGGCCGTGAACGACATGGACCGTGTGGTTCAGCAAAATGCGGCAAGTGCTGAGGAATCCGCATCCGCTTCGGAGCAAATGAGGGCTCAGTCTGAAAAACTGCTCACTATTATAGACCGTTTGTCAGGGATGGTCGGCGGCAAAAAGGAGGGTCGCATAAAACCTGATGAAGCGGTTCTACAAAATGCGCCTTCGAAAGTGGCGCTATCGGACCCTGGCAAGGCGGGTTCGATGTTGATGGTTGGAGACGAGTAGCGGTTTGTTTCCGAGATTCCGGTTTCCGTTGGAGAGTGATCCTCCGCCTGTCGAGACTGTCAGCCGAATCGTTCAATAAAAGGTGCCAGCAACCTGGAAAGCCCCAAAGACTGCAAAAGACTGGCGGTCTTTAAGGGAATCAAGGCGTTTTTCCGCTTTAGCATTCTCCATTTCTTTAACACCTCCGCTGCATTTTCCCCCAGATATACGATCAGAGAGCCTCCTATGTTATTGCGTACAAATTTTTTGGGGTAATGGCTGAAATGATGCTTTTTCCATTGGAAACGGTGGGTTTCGTAAGGATTGCCAAATGAATCCTGTTGCGGAGCCATATAATTGGGGACCGATATGAGGATGTTTTTCCCCCTTTTTTGGCTTTCTTTCAAAACCCTTGCCCCTTCCTCAAAATCAAAATGCTCCAGGATATCGATGAGCAAAATGAGATCATAACGCTCCTCGAGGGTGGGTAACAGGCGTGCCGCATCACCCATATGAATGCGATCATAGATGTAATCGTGCACGGGCGTGATATAGTCTTTAAACACTTCTATCCCGTGGATCTTTCTGTGGCGCAGGTGGTATTCCCCTTTTCCGTTCCAGAGTTCCAGATACTCTCTCGCGAGAAATCCGTATTTCCCGAAACCGACGCCGATGTCCAGAATACTTTCAGGTTCGGTCAGCACGATAAAGGAAATGATGTCGCTGATCTGAAGGTAATGACTGGTGGGCATGCCTTCCTCTGTTCCTTTTGCGCCCTTATGAAAAAGGCTGTGAGCATTCCGGCTCCATGGTCGCCCGCCGAACCACTGGAATGTTCCGGCTTAGAAATCGTTCACCGAACTGCTTGAACCGTTCGGGGTCGTCGGTGGTATAAAAGTTAGTGGCGCCGCTCTTGGGAATTCGGTTCTCTATTTCAGGATGTCGCGCCAGATAATCCTCCAATTTGGTGGAAACGGTTTGGGGACCGTTTAACACGCGGCAGTTTTTTCCCATGATCCTGGCAATTTCCTTTTCCAAAAACCCGTAATGGGTACATCCCAGGATGAGGGTGTCCACTTTGCGGCGTTTGATGCGAAACAGGTATTTCTTCAATATCATATGGGTTTCCGGTTTCCCCACCCATCCTTCCTCCACAAGGGGAACGAGAAGGGGGCAGGGCTCCCCATATATCTTGATATCCCCACGAAGCTTTTTCAATTCTTCATCGTAGACGTTCGATTCAATGGAGGTGCGGGTGCCGATAACGCCGATACGCCCGTATCGGGTTGATGCCACCGCGGCTTCGGCCAGGGGAATGACAACGCCCAGAACCCTCCGGTCCGGATAATTGGCTGGCAGCCATTCCTGCTGAATTCGGCGAAGGGCTTTGGTAGAGGCGGTATTGCATGCAAGAATGATGAGAAAGCACCCTCTCTTGAAAAGAAAATCGACCGCCTGACGGGTGTAGGTGTAGATAACCTCCTGGCTTTTGTTGCCGTACGGGTATCTCGCGCTGTCGCCCAGGTAAAGATAATCGTATTGCGGGAGGGAATTCAAAAATGCGCCCAAAACCGTAAGGCCGCCAAATCCTGAATCAAAAACGCCGATCATGTTCATGCCCTCCATGTACGAATGCAACGGTACAGCGCGTTGTTGTTCTCTGGATTCTCGCTTCTTAAGGGGCGCTGTCAAGAAAAAAATGATACGCGTCCCGACTGGCGCTCTTACAACCGATGAAAGACGCTTATGAGACCTTGACATCCGGGAATTTGCGCCCATTTTATTATGGAAAAAAATTCTGAGACACTTTTTCTTGAAATGTGATCTTTATTGAAAGAGGTGATAGTATGGCAGGAAAACAAGAAACCCATCAATTTAAGACGGAAATTCAACAGATTCTTAATCTCATTGTTAATTCCTTGTATTCCAACCGGGATATTTTTCTGAGGGAATTGATCTCAAACGCCTCCGATGCCATCGACCGGCTGCGCTTCAAAGCCCAAACCGATGCGGATATCCTGGGCGACGATACGGAATTTTTCATTCGTATTACCCCGGACAAGGAAAAAAAGACCCTCGAGGTCACCGATAACGGTATCGGGATGACCTACGACGAGGTCATGGAGAATATCGGTACCATTGCCAAAAGCGGAACGTCTGCTTTTCTGGAAGCCCTTGAGAATACTAAAAAAGGGGATGCCTTGGCGCCGGAACTCATCGGCAAGTTCGGAGTGGGATTCTACAGTGCCTTTATCGTGGCCGAAAAGGTGACATTGAACACTCGGGCCGCCGGCTCCCAAAAAGGTGTGAGATGGGAATCAAGAGGGGACGGTTCCTACACCATTGAAGAGGTGGATAAAGATAGGCGGGGCACCACCATTCTGTTGGAATTGAAGGAGCCGGAAGAGAAAGAGGACGAAAACTACACCGATGAGTGGGTGATCCGGCAGACCGTCAAGAAGCACTCGGATTTTGTTCGATATCCCATCTTGATGGAAGTGGACAAGACAGAGGATATTCCGGAAGCGGAACAGGTAAAGGATAAGGACGGCAAGGCCGTCTCCACCACCCGGAAAGTGAGGGGGGATGAAACCCTCAATTCCATGAAAGCCATCTGGACCCGGCCCAAGAATGAGATCAAAGAAGAAGAGTATAATGAGTTCTACAAACACATCAGTCATGACTGGAACGATCCCCTGTCCCATATTCATGTAAAACTGGAAGGGGTGGTGGAATATACCATGCTGCTCTATGTTCCGGAAAAAGTCCCTTTTGACTTTTTCACGGTGGAGCGAAAGCACGGCATCCGCCTTTTTTCAAGGCGGGTGTTCATCATGGAGAACTGCAAGGAACTGATTCCCGATTATCTTCGATTCCTGAAAGGTGTTGTGGATGCCATGGACCTGAACCTCAATGTGAGCAGGGAGATTCTGCAGCAGGACAGGATGGTGCGCAATATCCGCAAAAACATCATCAAAAATGTTCTAAACCATCTCGGGGATATGGAGAAGGAGAAGTACGAAAAGTTCTTTGACGCCTTCGGCATGGTGCTCAAAGAGGGCATCCATTCCGATTGGGATAACAAGGACAAAATCGCGGACCTGGCCCGGTATAAGACCACCAAATCGGATGGCAAATATGTTTCCCTCAAGGACTATGCGATCCGCATGAAGCCGGATCAAAAGGAGATATACTATATCACCGGCGAAAACATGAGCACCCTGGTCAACAGCCCGCACCTTGAGAAGTTGAAGGACAAGGATTATGAAGTGCTGCTCATGACCGATCCCATCGACGAATGGGTGGTTCAGGCCCTCACGGAATACGAAAAGAAACCGCTGGTGAGTGCGGAAAAAGGGGATTTAAAGATTGATGACGAAAAGAAAGAGAAAGAAGCGGAAGACCTGGGCTCCCTTTTTGAATTCATCAAGACCGAACTGACGGACAAAGTCAAAGAGGTACGTGCCTCTGCCCGCCTTAAGGATTCCGTGGCCTGTCTTTCCAGTGATGAAGGGGAGATGAGCGCCTACATGGAAAAGATCATGAAGGCCACCGGCCAGGCAGGTCCCGACACGAAGCGGGTTCTGGAACTGAATGGGAACCACCCGGCCATCACCAAGATGAAAGAACTTTTTGAAAAGGACAAGAAAGACCTTCGCCTCAAAGACTACAGCCAGCTCCTCTATGACATGGCGGTGATCGGCGAAGGCGGCAAAATCGAGAACCCGTCACGCTTCAACAAACAGGTGGGCGAATTGCTCTCCGGCGCCATTTAACGTCCCGACTGTCATTCCCAACAAAAACGGCTGTCTTTCTTGCGAAGGACGGCCGTTTTTTATGTTCTCTTGACACGGTATTTCTATGGGATAGAATGGCCATGGAAATAATGCAAAGTATACGGGGTTCTTACGCGTATGGTTCAAATGACACTTGATGACGACCTCGTTAATGCCCTATTCTGAGATTCTTTGGTATAGCGGGTTTCACATCCCTATGAGAAACACACGAGGTAATGTCCATGCGATTCTTCAACACCGCCGGACAGGTCAATTGCGAGGAACACTACTGTCTGCCACCTCTTGAGCGGTTTGACCTGGAAGAAATAGAAATGCTTCTGGCCCAGAAGAAGTATTTTGCGCTGCATGCGCCCCGGCAGACCGGAAAAACGTCTACCATGCTGGCCCTGATGGAATATTTGAACCGGAAGGATCAGTACAGAGCCGTATACTGCAATGTGGAAGCGGCCCAGGCGGCCCGTGAGGATGTGCAACAGGCCATGACGGTGGCAGGGACCGGTACAGAAGGTCGTGATTGAACTGAAAATTCTATACAAAAGCCTAGAGCGCACTATCAAGGATGGCCTGAAGCAGACCAGTTCATATATGGATCGGTGTGATACGCCGCATGGGCATCTCGTGATCTTTGACCGTCGTCCCGATGTTTCATGGGACGAGAAGATCTTTCGACGGAAGGCGTCTTTTGAAGATAGTGACATATGGATTTGGGGAATGTAAACGATATTGGAACATTCAGGTAAAATGATGATAAGCCTTCCACGGTTGCGTTTTTCGGAAAAAAACTCAAAGCCGCGTATGTCTGGAATGTTTGCTTGGATGAAACCCTTGTGAAATTAGATTGGTTGGAGAAAAGATGAATGTTTGAACTCACTGAATCATTTATTAAACGCCAAATTGCAGATACACCGATTATCTATTACAGGGGGCGGTATCTCTATGAACATGGTTCGTTTGCGCTGTCGGAAATGGAACCGGAAGAAGGTTTTTTTTCCTATGACATGGACGGGAATTACGGGGATTACGTAACACGGGTCAGACTTATGGATGATGGTGTTGAGACTTCCTGTGACTGCCCGTATCCGGAACCGGGATGCAAACACACGGTAGCGGTTTTGATGCATGTTCGGGATCAAATGGAACGTTTCAAGGCAACGGCGCCCGTAGAACCGTCGGAAGAGCCCTTTCTGAGCCCCGAAGAGATTCGGAAGCAGGCCATTGCCGATCGGGAAAGCCGCGCCAGAACAGAGGTGTTTGACGTTATCGAAGGGGAGATGCTCAAAGGGGTTCACCTGATCGTAACGAAACTTGGCCGGCAGTATGAAGTGACCCTGCATGATCCTGGGAAGGGTGAAGGACACTGTACGTGTCCCGATTTTCTGAGCAACCGCTTGGGTACCTGTAAGCATCTGATCCATCTGAAAAAGCGTTTCAAGAAGAAAAAGGACTTCGACAAAAGGCTTGTCAGAGAACGGTTCCCCTTTGTGGATATTTTCTGGGATTCCGTGTCCGGTCAGCCAAAGCTCTTTTTTGATCACCCGGAATCGGGATCGGGCGATATGGACCCGGTGCTTGGCGATTACTTTGACGAAAACGGCAATTACAGGCGAACAACCCTAGAGGAGATGATGCCCCTGTTAACGGCCTTGGAACGGAACAAGCGGGTTCGTGTTCAACCCGCGGTCCTGGCGCACCTGGATGAAGCCCTTGAAGCAGAACAGATCGCTGATTTGAGCCGCACCGCCCAGGTGCCGGTCTGCGAGTTGAAAACGCCCCTCTATCCCTACCAGAGTGAAGGGGTTCGGTTTGCCCTGTTCAGGAAAGCGGTGCTCATCGGGGATGAAATGGGGTTGGGAAAGACCCTTCAGGCCATTGCCCTGGCCGTCATGAAGAAGAAGGTCTTCGGCTTTGAAAGGGTGTTGGTTGTAACCCTCGCCTCACTAAAGGATCAGTGGAAGCGGGAGATTGAGCGGTTTTCCAATGAAAGTTCCGTTGTGGTCGCGGGTCCTGCCCACAAGCGCCGGGCCACCTATCGTGACAGAGAGACCTTTTTTGCCATTACCAACTATGAAGCAGTGCTTCGGGATGTCACCGTGATACCCAACTTCAAACCTGATCTGGTAATCCTGGATGAGGCTCAGCGCATTAAGAACTTTTCCACCAAAACCGCCGATGCGGTAAAGCGCCTCCCTCGTAAACACTCCCTCGTCCTCACCGGAACGCCC
>JANQDY010000169.1 GCA_028278625.1 Thermodesulfobacteriota bacterium | reverse complement strand
CCCTTCATTTGTCTCCCGGGAGAATGCCATGTTCTTTCAGGACCGTCTGGGTGTCAACTGGCATCGTTATTCATGGGAAGGGGAAAGCCTGAAGGAGATTGACGGCATCAACGATGTGGATCTGTGGGAAGCCCACAAACGGAATCGAAACCGCCTCATACAAAATTGCAGAAAACTGCTGAAAGACCAATATGAACGGAGAAACGCACCAAAATCCGCGGTGGAGGCGGCGGAATCGGCCCTGGACGAGGATGTCCTCACCATCGCCTTTGCCCGCCGCTTTGCCACCTACAAACGGGCAAACCTGCTGCTTCGGGACCTGGATCGTTTAAATGACATCTTGGGCAACGTGGACCGCCCCGTTCAGATTATTTATGCGGGAAAAGCCCATCCCAGAGACGATGAGGGGAAAGGTCTCATCCGACACATCTTTAAACACGCATCCGATGAGCGTCTGCGCCACAAGATTATCCTTCTGGAAGACTATGATATTCGCATGGCCAGGCTTCTGGTTCAGGGTGCGGATGTATGGCTCAACACGCCGCGACGACCCATGGAAGCCTGCGGCACCTCGGGAATGAAAGCGGCTGTGAACGGCGTTTTGAACGTCAGCATCCTGGACGGCTGGTGGTGTGAAGGGTATAACCAGGAGACCGGCTGGGCAATCGGAAAGGGTGAAGATTATGACGCCCACGCGGATTCGGATCTCGTGGACAGCCACGCCCTCTACAATGTGCTGGAAAATGAAGTGATCCCCTGTTTCTATGACAGAGCCGGCGGCTCAGTACCCCTGCGTTGGGTCAAGATGATGAAGGCATCCATGAAAATGGTGTTGTCGGATTTTTCAAGCCTTCGAATGGTGGAGGAATACGAAAAGAGATTCTATGCAAAGGCATCCCGGCAATACGGTCAGTTACTGGAAAACCACTGTGACGGCGCCAGGAAAATGGCGGCGCTTCGTGAAAGATACCTTAGAGGATGGCAGAATGTTTCCATTTCGCTTCCTGTTTGTGAAAGAGAGGGTGCCGAGCCGGTCCGCGTGGGAGAGGTTTTTCCCGTAACGGCCCTGGTTCACCTGGGGGAACTGCGGCCGGAAGAGGTTCATGTGGAACTCTATCACGGGAGTGTTCAATCCCTTGACACCATTACCGAGAGCCGGACGGAGTTGATGACGGTCAAAGAAGACCAAGGCAACGGCAATTACCTCTACGGCTGCGATTTGACCTGTATTGCGTCGGGCCAATACGGATTTTCGGCCCGGGTGATGCCGCGGGGGGATGAACTCATCAAAATCACACCCGGTTTTCTGACCTGGGCCAAGGCCGAAAAGGAGCCGTAGCGATCATGAGCACATTTATGGCAAATCCCACCATATTGCTGGTGACGCCCGAGGTCACCTATCTGCCCAGGGGTATGGGAGATATCGCCGACAACCTGTCCGCAAAGGCAGGGGGCCTGGCCGATGTGTCCGCCACGCTCATCAGTGCCTTGTTTGAAGAGGGGGCCGACATTCATGTGGCCCTGCCCGACTATCGCCGCATGTTTGGTGCCGGTATCGCGCCCCTGCAGATAAAGAAACTGGACGCCATCAGGCGCAAGATGCCCGCCGAACGCATTCATCTGGCCGAAGACAGGGCCTTCTTTTACCTGGATCGGGTGTACTCCAATTACAGCATTGAAAACGGCAAGATCGCCCTGGCATTTCAGCGGGAGGTCATCAACAATATTGTCCCCCGGGTTCAACCGGACCTGATACACTGCAATGATTGGATGACCGGTCTCGTTCCGGCAATGGCCCGGCAGCACGAGATTCCCTGCCTTTTTACCGTTCACAACATCCATACGGTCAAACGTCCACTGGCCTATATTGAAGACAGGGGTATCGATGCCGCATCCTTCTGGCAGTATCTCTTCTACGACCATTACCCTTCCGGATACGAACAGATCAGGGAAACCAATCCCGTCGATTTTCTGGTGAGCGGGGTATTTGCCGCCCATTTTGTCAACACGGTGAGCGAAACTTTTCTGGAAGAGATTGTGGAAGGCCAGCACGACTTCGTGAAACCGTCCCTGAGAAGGGAGCTGACCGGCAAGTTTAAGGCGGGATGCGCCACCGGCATTACCAATGCGCCGGACGCCAGTTTTGACCCGGCGTCGGACAGGCGGCTCAAATTCACATATGATCCGGACACCCATGTGGAAGGGAAAGCCGAAAACAAGCGGGCGCTACAGCGGGCTCTGGGATTGATCGAAAATGAAAACGCCCCCCTATTCTTCTGGCCGTCCCGGCTGGATACGGTGCAAAAAGGGTGTCAATTGCTGGCCCACATCTTGTATCGCATCGTGAGCCGTTACTGGGATCAACAACTGCAGGTGGTATTCGTGGCGGATGGTCCGTTCAAAAAGCATTTTCGGGAGATCAACTGGTTTCATAATCTGCTGGAAAGGGTCGCCCTTTGCGACTTTGACGAGAACCTCTCTCACCTGGCCTATGGCGCATCGGACTTTGTACTGATGCCCTCGCTCTTTGAGCCCTGCGGACTCCCGCAGATGATCGGCGCCATCTACGGATCCCTGCCCGTGGCACACGACACCGGGGGCATACACGATACGGTGACCCAAATGGCCGTTGGGCGGGACCAGGGGAATGGGTTCTTGTTTGAGAGCTTTGATGCCGACGGCTTGTCCTGGGCCATTGATGAGGCCATGAAATTCCATGGTCTCCCCATAGATGTGAAAGCCCGTCAGATCACACGGGTGATGCGCGAGGGCAAAGCGGCTTTCAACCATTCGGTGACCGCCCGAAAATATATGGATCTTTACGAAAGAATGCTTGAACGGCCATTGATCAATGACGGATAGAATTCGAATGGGGAATGATCCGTATCTTAAACCTTACGAGACCGCCATAAAAGCCAGGGCTTCGCGAGCCAGAAAAATGGAGGAACGGCTCACAAAGGGACGGACGGATTTGGCCACCTTCTCCTCGGGCCATGAGTTCTTTGGGCTTCACAAGCGCGGGAAGGAATGGATCTTCAGGGAATGGGCACCCAATGCAAAGGTCGTTTTCCTGATTGGGGAAATGAGCAACTGGCGGGAAGAAAAAGCATTTTCCCTTGAAAGAATCAACAGTGAGGGTGTTTGGGAAATCAAGATTCCCCAAAGCATAATGGTCCATGGAATGCTCTACCGGCTGCGTATTTACTGGGAAGGGGGCGGTGGCGACCGCATACCCGCCTACGCGAGACGGGTGGTACAGGATCCTGAAACCCTCATATTCAATGCACAGGTCTGGTCCCCCAAAGAGACCTACCAGTGGCGGCATACGGATTTTGTTCCCGATGACGGCCCCCTTTTCGTCTATGAAGCCCATGTGGGCATGGCCCAGGAAAAGAGGGGTATCGGGTCCTACCGGGATTTTGGAGATACCGTTCTGCCGAGGATCATAAATGGCGGTTACAATGCCATTCAACTCATGGGCATTCAGGAGCATCCCTATTACGCATCTTTCGGGTATCATGTTTCCAGCTTTTTTGCGGCGTCTTCCCGATTCGGTCCTCCGGAGGATTTAAAGGCGCTCATCGACCGGGCCCACGGGTTGGGGCTATCGGTGATCATGGACCTTGTCCATTCCCATGGAGTGGCAAACGAAGTTGAAGGCCTGAGCCGTTTCGACGGGACCACCTACCAGTATTTCCATGAAGGCCCCAGAGGGGTCCACGAAGCATGGGGATCCCGATGCTTTGATTATGACAAACCCCAGGTGCTTCATTTTCTCCTTTCAAACTGCCGATTCTGGCTGGATGAATACCATTTTGACGGTTTTCGCTTTGACGGTGTCACCAGCATGCTCTACCGACATCACGGGCTCGGAAAAGCGTTCACGTCCTATGGGGACTATTATGATGACAGTGTGGACGAAGGGGCCCTCACCTACCTCACCCTGGCCAATCAGGTGATTCACCAGGTACGCAAGACCGCCGTCACCATCGCGGAAGACATCAGTGGCATGCCGGGTCTTGCGGCGCCCGTTCCAGAAGGGGGCATGGGGTTTGATTATCGGTTGGCCATGGGGGTGCCGGATTTTTGGATCAGAATCCTGAAAGAGTACCGGGACGAAGCGTGGCCCCTGGGCCAGATGTGGCACGAGTTGACCAATCGAAGGAGGGATGAAAAAAGCATCGGATACGCGGAAAGTCATGACCAGGCCCTGGTGGGAGATAAGACACTGATATTGCGGCTGGTGGGACCGGATCTCTATGTTCATATGCACGCGACCCATGAAAGCCTCTCCGTGGACAGAGGGATTGCCCTCCATAAGATGGTGCGGTTGATTACCCTGGCCACCGCGGGAAACGGCTATCTCAATTTCATGGGGAATGAATTCGGCCACCCGGACTGGATTGACTTTCCCCGAAAAGGAAATGACTGGTCCTATGAATACGCACGGCGCCAGTGGGGACTCTCTGACGACCCGGACCTCAAATACGCGTTTTTGGGCCGCTTTGACCGGCATATGATCCGTTTGGCCAGAAAGCATGGACTTTTGGACGGTTCTTTTCCCCGCCTCATCAAGGAGCATTTTGATGATAAGGTTCTGGCCTTTGAGCGAGGCGGTCTTGTTTTCGTGTTCAATTTTCATCCCACCCGATCCCATGAGGATTATTGCATTGGGGTAAATCCCGGCGGGTACCGGATGATCATGGAGAGCGATGCGCCGGAATATGGCGGCCATGGCCGCCTCAGTCCCGCACAACGACATTTTACCATTGTGCAAGGAGACGGAGATCAGAAAAGACATGTCTTAAGCCTCTATGTTCCCACCCGGACCGCCCTGGTGCTCGAGGCTTTGGACAATGGCATTGACAGTTAAGGGTTTTGGGTTTTATACTTTGGCCCTATCATTTGGAAATGGCCGTGCTTCAGGCAGAAAAGGAAGGCATTGAGGGCACGGGCCGGATATTGACGAAAGGACATCAGGAGAATGGAAAACAAAGACATGGTGCCGGTGGGCGAGCGGATCAGGGAAGCCCGTGAGAAAAGAGGTCTGGACCTCGAAGGTCTGTCAGGCCGGGTCGGGTGTTCAGCCGAGTATTTAGGGTGGGTAGAAGACGGACAGGTGGAACCGCCGGTGGCCCTTTTGCTTCAGGTGGCCAAGACCATGGGCCTCGATTCCGGTTCATTCCTGGCCATGGACGATTCGCCGGAAAGGCGTCTTGAGGAAGCCGCCAAACGAACCAAAGCCTACTCATACCGGACCCTGACGCCCCCTGAAGAGGACAAACATCTGATGGCGTTTTCCGTCACAATCCCGCCCAAAACGGGCCATGAAGGGGTGGGTTATCAGCACGAAGGTGAAGAGTATGTCTATGTTCTTTCAGGCCAGGTGGATCTTCTTGTGGACAAGACAAAACACCACCTGGGCGAAAAGGAATCCCACCGGTTTAATTCCAATGTGGACCACCACCTCTCCAATCCGGGGGATGGGGCGGCGGAACTGCTGGTAATTCTCTACGTGCCCTGATGGGACTTCCGGATTCATGCGGACCCAAGATATTCTTCGATGCGTAGCGCAAGGGTATCGAAGGTGTCCCTGAATCTCTTTTCATCCGTTTCCAGCAGGGTCACCCTGAATCCCTGAAGGTCGGAACTGAAAGAGGTCAGGGGGACCACACAGATGCCCGATGCTCCCAGCAGATAGTAGACGAAGCGCTTGTCAGGCTGCATTTTTTCGTCTTCCGTGGTCAGTCTGTCAATGAGCTGCCGAACATCGGGCCGGTCAATTTTCAAGGTTTGGTTTCGGTTCAACCGCCCTTCTTCAAAAACCACCGTCATATAGAAAGCCCCGTTGGTCTGGTTAACCATGATCCCGGGAATCGATTTCAGCTTCTCATAGCCGATCTTGGAAAAATGCTGGTACCGCTTGCGGCGCGCTACGAGATGATCCTTATAAGCGGGGTGCTCAAAAACCCTGGGGATGGCCTTTTGCGGAAGGGTTGTGGAACAGACCTCAACCATTTTGGCATTGATGATGCTCTTGATATAGTTGGCAAACATGGGATCTTTGTCCACATTATAGACTTCAATCCATCCGCAACGCCCGCCAGGCCAGGGAAGCTCCTTTGAAATGCCTTTCATGGAAATGGCCGGTATTTCGCCAATGACCTCGGACAGAGCTTTGCCCTTGTGACCGTTGTACGCGAGGTTCAAATAGATTTCATCGGCAATGATGAAAAGGTCGAAATCCCGGGCAATGGCGACAATTTCCTCCAGCAAATTGTCCGGGTACACCATTCCCGTGGGATTATCGGGGTTTATGATCAGAATCGCCGCAACGGCCGGGTTGTACTTGACCCGCCGCCGCAATTCCACCACGTCCGGATACCAGTGATTCTGGGGATTGAGGGGATAGCTCACCGGCGGTAGTCCCGCGTGGGCCGCCTCAGAGGAAGAATGGGTGGTATATGTGGGGGTGGGAGTGATCACACGGGCGGTGCGGCGGAGAAAGCCGTATACTTTGGTGATGGCATCGCCCAGCCCATTGAAGAAAATGATATCCTTTTCGTCCAGGTGTACCCCGCTTTTCTGATTGGTCAGTCTGGCCAGATATTTTCGTGTTTCAAGCTCTCCCAGAGTGGCACTGTACGCGTAGGAATCGTTCTCCATGGCCAGATCCGCAATGAGGCTTTTGAGCCAGTCCGGAATTTTTTCACCCTTTGCCACCGGATCCCCGATGTTTTCAAGAGCGATTTCCATCCCCATGCTGCTCAGTCTTTCAACCAGCTGCATGATGCCTCGGATTTCGTAGGTCAGTTCCCCAGCACCGATGTGAACGATATCGGTTCTCATATACAGTTCCTCCTCTTTCCCTATAACATCTCTTTCTGTCCATAAAAAAAGGGCTGCCAATGAAAGCAGCCCTCAAAAAAAAGGGCCGCGGGTCGCCCGCGGCCCTGGTCGGTTTTGTTGATGGGTTATGCCATCGACGGTCCTCCCAGAACCACAGGCCCGATAGCTGCCGCAGCGGCTGCCGCAGCAGCCGATGCCGCCCCGTAGAACATCCGGAGCTCATACGTGGTCTGTTGGTCCGTAAAGGAATTCACGCCGTTTATCCTCAAATCCTGTTATCAACACTGATGACTTGGCCCTCTTATGACATGCTCCAGAAAGAATTTCAAGGCTTTTTTATGATCTTTCTGCAATTTTCTCTAAAATGAATTGGTATTGGCATTTTCGTGAAAGATGGGGTATGGATAACGGGCACGGGCCGTGTGGGTTTGCGAATCCGCCAGGGACCGATTGCGTTATAAGATACCGCCGACCGTTTCATTGGGGGTAAGGGAGAATGGCCATGATCGAGGCAGAAGGAAAGGTCTTCCCATGGGAGGACCCTCAGAATATCAGAACCGATTTTCTGGAAACCTTTGATTTTGACAGCCCCAAGCAATACATTAAAACCGAAACCCGGGAGTTCATCGCCGCCTGCCCTTTCAGTGGCCTTCCCGATGTGGGCCATCTGATCATCGAGTACTATCCGGAAGGAGGTCTGTGCATTGAGCTGAAATCTCTGAAATATTATATGGTCAGCTTTAAGAATGTGGGCCTTTTCCAGGAGGGCGTTACCAAACGGATTTTTGAGGATCTGAAAGCGGTTTTGAAGACCGACCGGCTCAGGGTCACCACCATCTACAATACAAGGGGCGGATTCGACACCACCTGCATCGAAGGCGATCTTTAGAAAAAGTCCCGACCAAATGCACATGAATCTCTATTTAATCATCATCCTGCTTATTCTCGTGGGCGATTATGTCCTGGGTTTGGTGGTGGACGTCTTGAACGTCAGGCACCTCCAGACGGATCTACCGTCTGCTTTTTCGGGCTACTACGATGAGGAAAAATACCGGAAATCCCAGGAGTACCTCAAGGAGAACACCCGGTTCGGGCTGGTTACCGATTCCATCTCCACGCCCGCTGTGATCATTTTTATCTTGTTGGGCGGGTTTAACTGGGTGGACCAGCTGGCCAGAAGCCTCGAATGGGGACCCATACCCACCGGCCTTGTATTTGGGGCCATTCTGCTCTTGGGCGCCCAGATACTGGGCCTCCCCTTTTCCGTCTACGGTACATTTGTGATCGAGGAAAAATACGGATTCAACAAAACGACGCCCAAGACCTTTGTCCTGGACATTTTAAAGGGATGGTTCCTGGGGATTGTTATCGGCGTTCCCGTGTTTTCAGCCGTTTTATGGTTCTTTGAGCAGACCGGCGCCATGGCCTGGCTCTATTGCTGGGGAGCGGTCACCATCATTCAGGTGTTTCTCATGTTTGTGGCGCCGGTGTTGATTATGCCCATTTTCAACAAATTTGAGCCGTTGGAAGAAGGGGAGCTGAAGTCCGCCATTCATGCCTATGCCGCAAAGCAGGGGTTTAAAATGAAGGGGGTCTTCTCCATGGACGGTTCCAAGCGCTCCACAAAAGCAAACGCATTCTTCACGGGATTCGGCCGGTTCAGACGGATCGTTCTCTTTGACACCCTTATTTCAAAACATACCACCGAGGAACTGGTCTCCATTCTGGCCCATGAAATGGGGCACTACAAGAAAAAGCACATTCTGAAATCCATCCTCATCTCCATTCTGTCAACGGGGCTCATGTTCTATATTCTCTCCCTTTTCATGAACAACCCATGGCTGTTCAAAGCCTTTCGAATGGAGCATATTTCCATTTACGCCAGCCTCTTCTTTTTCGGTTTTCTCTATTCCCCCATTGAAATGATCCTATCCATCTTCAGCAACATCCTGAGCCGCCACCACGAATATGAAGCCGACGCCTGGGCCGTGAAGACCTATCAAAGGCCGCAATCCATGATTGCGGCCCTCAAGAAACTGAGCGTGGACAGTCTCTCCAACCTAACCCCCCACCCCCTGAAGGTTTTTCTCTCCTACAGCCATCCACCGGTGCTTGCGCGGATCCGCGCCATTCAGGGGTTCAAGGGGAGCAGGTAACCTTCCATACCGCTACTTCATGGCCTGTTCAACCGCCACCGCCACCGCCACGGAGGCGCCCACCATAGGGTTGTTCCCCATGCCGATGAACCCCATCATTTCAACGTGGGCGGGCACCGATGAGGAGCCGGCAAACTGGGCATCGGAATGCATCCTCCCCATGGTATCGGTCATTCCGTAGGAGGCGGGGCCCGCGCCCATGTTGTCGGGATGAAGGGTTCTTCCCGTGCCGCCGCCGGACGCCACGGAAAAATACTTCTTGCCCATGATCTGGCATTCCTTCTTGTAAGTGCCGGCCACGGGATGCTGAAACCGCGTGGGGTTGGTGGAATTTCCCGTGATGGAGACATCCACCCCCTCATGATGATTGATGGCCACCCCTTCCCGCACGTCATCGGCCCCGTAACATTTCACCTTGGCCCGCTCACCGTCTGAATAGGGGGTTTCCCTCACAACCGCAAGGGCACCGGTTTCATAGTCGAAACTGGTGATCACATGGGTGAACCCGTTGATGCGGCTGATGATATGGGCCGCGTCTTTGCCCAGACCGTTCAGTATGACCCTTAGCGGTTCTTTCCGGGCCTTGTTGGCCGAGTTGGCCAGCCCGATGGCCCCTTCCGCCGCGGCAAAAGATTCATGGCCTGCCAGAAAAGCGAAGCACCGGGTTTGCTCCTTAAGCAGCATGGAGGCCAGGTTTCCGTGCCCCAGGCCAACCTTCCGGTCGTCCGCCACGGAACCGGGAATACAGAAGGACTGTAACCCTACGCCTAAGGTCTCTGCAATATCAGACGCCTTGCTCTCTCCTTTCCTGATGGCGATGGCCGCCCCCAGAAGATAGGCCCAGCAGGCATTTTCAAAACATATGGGTTGAACATCTTTGACAATCCGGTATACATCCAACCCCTTTTCACTGCAGATGGCCTTGGCCCCTTTAAGGTCCCCGATGCCGTATTCCAGAAGGGTGGAGGTGATCTGTTTGATTCGCCTGTCATATCCTTCGAAAAGTGCCATTTCCTGATCCCCCCTATTGTTGTCTCGGATTGATGGTTCTTGCCGCGTCATGAAACCGGCCGTAGGTTCCGGTGGCCTTTTTGAGTGCTTCACCGGCCTCCTCGCCCTTTTCAATGAGGTCCATCATGACGCCCAATTGAACGAATTCATACCCGATGATCTCGGCGTTTTCATCCAGGCCAATTCTCTTTACGTACCCTTCGGCCATTTCAAGGTATCGGGCCCCTTTGGCATTTGTGCCGTACATGGTACCGACGACGCTTCGGTGTCCTTTCCCCAGATCCTCAAGACCCGCACCGATGGGAAGGCCCCCTTCGGAAAAGGCCGTCTGAGACCTTCCGTAAACGATCTGGAGAAAGAGCTCCCGCATGGCAACGTTAATGGCGTCACAAACCAGATCCGTGTTAAGTGCTTCAAGAATGGTTTTCCCGGGAAGAATTTCAGAGGCCATGGCGGCGGAATGGGTCATTCCCGTGCATCCGATGGTCTCAATCAGGGCCTCCTCAATGATCCCTTTCTTGACATTCAGCGTCAGTTTGCAGGCGCCCTGTTGGGGAGCGCACCATCCAACACCGTGGGTCAAACCGGAAATATCCTTGATCTCTTTGGCCTGAACCCATTTTCCCTCCTCGGGAATGGGTGCCGGACCGTTCTTGGGCCCTTTGGCGACACAGACCATCTCCATAACTTCCGAAGTCATGTTCATTTGAAAACCTCCTCTGATTCATAAGTGAACGGTGCCGGGTCCGGACGGAACGGCTCCGCCGCCCTTTTCCCTTGACGCACAAGGCCCGTTTCTTATATTTTTTTTATACCTGAAAAGCAACCGATCATTTTTTAAAGGGGGCTTCCATGGAGAAGGGCAAAATGGACCGGAAAATAGCAGAATCAAAGAGCGGCCTGTTAAGAAGAACGGCGTTTTCAAAAGATGGAACAGGGGTATTTCCTGGTCGGATCCTCTTCTTTCTCATGCTGTTGTGCTCTTTTTCAGCCCTTACTATGACCACCGGTTGCGTAACGACACAACATTCGGCCGAGGGCGGGCTGTACGTTGAGACGCTACCCTCTTCACGGGTAGCCCTTTCCAATATCCTTGTAACGCAAACGGGAAATGCACTGTCCGTTAGCGGGGAGGTTCGTCGCCGAAATACCGCATTTTCAGGACTGGGCCATGTGGATGTGGCCGTCGTGTCCCCCGACGGGTCGGTCGTGGGCCAGGGTAGCGCCCCCTATTCTCCGAAGGTTTTGCCCAAAACACCCGGCGCCCGAAAGCATCGACCGTCCCGTTTCGAACTGCAAATCACCTGCGATCCTCCTTTGGGAAGCACTGTTCGGGTGGCCTTCCATGGAAGTCACGCGCAAGATGCGCCGTCCATGGAATCTGAGAACTACGCGATTCCAGAGCATCATGACCAAGCCGGCTGATGGCGAAAACCGATGTCTGCATCGGATGTGGCGGGATTGTCAAAACCCCCTCAAAAACGAGTGATAGGGGCGAAAAGATGCCGTTTTCCCCAGTAAAGGCGGGTGCCGCCATCGATGAAGTGCTGGTGGTGGGGCATCATGACCCGGATACGGATGCGGTTGTATCCGCTCTTGCCTATGCCCCTTTTTATGCCTGGCAAACCGGCCGGAAAGCCGTTGCCTGCCATCTGGATGAACTGAACAGGGAGACGGTATGGCTTCTGGGCCATGTGGGGCTTTCGCCGCCCCGGCCCATCGAGGATGTCTATCTGAGGGTGCGTGATGTGATGCTGACCGATGCACCTCGGCTTCACCCGGACCAGACCCTCCGTGAAGGGGGACTCATCATGCAGGATCATGTTCTGGACGCCCTTCCGGTGGTGGATCCGAAAGGCCGCTTTACCGGAATGCTGGCTCGGGGGAGACTGGCCGACCGCTATCTGGCGGAACTGCAGCTGCCCCGGCGAGTGGACCTGCCGCTCATGCTGCTGCGCCGCGCCCTGGAGGCGGATGTGGTGGTGGGTGAGGACACCGTGGTGGTTCGGGGCCGCGTCTGCATCGCCACCTTTTCGGAGGCCCACGTGCCAAAGCGGGTCGGCCTGGGGGACCTGGTGATCGTGGGCGATCAGGCGGATGTTCAACGGGCTGCCATTTCCGCCGGAGCGGGATGCCTCGTGGCCACGGACGGGGCGTCCGTTTGCAAAGAGGCCAGGGCCGGAGCAAAATCAAACGGCGCGGTCATTCTCAGAACCCGGAAAACCACATTTGCCACCGCGCAACTGATTCAGCAGAGCCGGCCTATCGCCTTAGCCATGGACGAAAAATCCCCCAGGATCGGTGAAAACGATCGGCTGACGGAGGGTTTTGATAAGCTTCGACAACACCATCTGGCCGCGCTGCCGGTCCTCAACGGGGAAGGGATGTACCAGGGTCTTCTGCTGCGCCGGCATCTGGCAAGCCAGGGGCGCAGGCGCGTGATTCTGACGGATCATAACCACGCGGATCAGGCGGCCCCCGGTGTTTCGGAAAGCGACATACTGGCCATCATCGACCATCATAACCTGGGCGGCCTTCGCACCCTGGCGCCCCTTCGTATGCAGGTAGAGCCCCTTGGATGCACCTGCACGATCATCGCCGAACAATACCGACGGCATGGGGCCCCCCTCACGGAACCCCTGGCCGGGGCCATGCTGGGGGCCATTCTTTCCGACACGGTCCAGTTTCGTTCTCCCACCACCACGGAGCGTGATCGAAAAGCGGCCCGGTGGCTGGCCGAAAAGGCGGGCGAGAATATGGATTCACTGGCCCGGGCCCTGTTTCGGGCCCGTCTGCCGACGCCGCTTCCGCCTACCCGCTGGTGGGTCCATCACGACTGGAAGATCTATCGCTTCGCGGGTCATGAGATCGGTATCGGGCAGACGGAGTTGACGGAGATCGAAAAATCCATGCCCCCTGTCAAGGCGTTGCGGGAGGAACTCAGGACCACTGCCAAGGCATCCGGCCTTCTGATGGCCTTCTTGGTGTTGACGGACATACTGGAAGAGAGAAGCCTTCTGATGGCCGACAGCGACGCGGGGGTAAGTCTGGCAAGCCGTGCTTTTAAAACGGGGTCCGATGATTCGGGCATCCTGGTCCTTCCTGGCGTCATGAGCCGCAAAAAACAGGTGGTACCGCTTTTGGCTTCAGAGCTGCGAAAGGCCGACAGCCAGTAGCATCAGAACCTCCCCATTTGATGAAACGGCTCAGTAACGGCCAAGTTCCACAAGCCCTTTTCCCAGCAATTTGGTGTCATCGATGTTGTTGGATGTTAGAAGAACCGCCTTAACTGTGACATCGTAGACGTTGCCCCGGCCACCTGAGCAGGGTGGCATATAGGCACCGGCACGGTCCCACGCCGCACCACGGTGTTCTTCAACCAGGAAGAAGTCTATTGCTGTCCCTCGGGGATCTTTTCCCCGTCCCATTCAGGATCAGCGAATGAGATTTCCAGGGTGGCGGGTTCGAGCCCGGCCGGATTTCGGCCCTTGTCGTCCCCGTACCATTTCCACTCTCCTTCCTCTTTGATGATCATGGGGATTCTCAAGGGGGACTCTCTGCCGTTAAGGGTGACGAATCCCCAAACCCGGGCAAGGGCCCCTTGGCGTTGGAACCGGGTCAACGCCACCTTAAAGCCGCGAATGGAGATCCGTTTCAGCAGATTTTTCCAGAACAGCTCGGTTCCCTTTTTGTCCCGGTCATTGAGGAGAAAACTCTCAGAATAATGGACCATGATTTTATCTGGATCATTGGTCCGGACATCTCTTGAATACTGATCCAGGAATTGCAGCACATCATCAGGTATTGCCGCTGGTCCCCCGAATGCTAAGAGAGGGTTTGAGATCGTGATGAAGGGAATAAAAATCGTGATCAGCCAAATTTGCGCCAATTCCGCTTTTTTCATGATCGTTCTCCTGTTTGGTTTCTTTACCATTATGCTCTATTTCATATCCTTACTTGCGCAGAATGCTGAAGTCATGCATCCCGGTCAACGGGAGATTCGCGAATGGGTCCATTCATTCGCCAATGGGACCTGCCTAAGCTGATTTCCGTAACGGTAACCGTTCTTGGTGGAATGTCAGATGGGCTGAGACGGGCGAGGTAAGAATTTGGCTAATTGTTTTCCAGGCTCGTGAGCCCTCGTTTCACGGGGAGATGTTTCAGCTGAGGTTGCAGTTTGGGCATCCGGTGTCTGCTGATGGAATGGTCCTGTTCTGTCCGGACAGAACAGCCCTGTAAGTGCGTCCAGCCTTCTCAAGGTGGGAGATGTGGTTCAGGTTCACCAGATAAGATCGATGAACTTGTACAAAACGATAGAAGGAGAGATCCCGGCTAAGTTCTTTGAGCGGCACCTTAATCAGGACATGTCCCGGGACGGTCCCATCCATAAAAAAAACACGGGCGTAATGATCTTCTCCGACAATGTGGGTGATGAGGTTTTGGGCGATATCCGCCGGAAAGCCGTTTCCGGTGAGGGAAGCGGGCCATTGGGGGTTCTCCTTTTCTTCCCCTGGGGAAAGGCTGTCGGCTGTTTGATCTTCTTTCAGGGATTTGACCGATTGGATCTCCTTGTGACGATGTCGTTCAAGTGCCCTTAAGCTGGTCTCCAGGGATCTCTGCCTCAAAAGTGCGATATGGGACACGGTAAAGACCCCGGCCGCCCAAAGAGGCGTGAAAAAGAGGAACACCGCCAGGTGTCCGGGGCGCATAAAGGGATGGGCCGAATAATATTGCGTGAGCCAGGGTGCATACAGTTCAAGCTGTGGGATCAGTATGGTTCTATGGAGGGAGAATCCAAGCAAGAACCCAAGAAGCCAGATAATCCAGAGTCCGGCCACGGTTCATTTTTTATATGATGCCAAGCTGAAACCGGACTTATGGGCCAGAATATCCACAAGCAGTTGACACGGGATAAACATCAGGGTCATATGAAGCGCATAGGTACACACAAAGGTCATGCGGCCCACCAGGAATGCCGGCCCCTTGTAAATGGCCAAACCCAACACGACTTCACAAAGAATAAAGAGACCCTGAAGAAGATAGCTCAATAGGCGATACCCCGGATCAGAATAAAAAAGACCCAGCGGGTGTTTTAAATGGTCCACCGCAGGTTTCACATGCCGCATTTCGATAAAGATCAGGGCTCCTGTTCCCGCCATTGCTCTGCCCCTTGCTCAGGATTGACGCCCCAGTTTTCTTATAAGTCAGAACTTCCTCCGCATACGTAAAGACACTTGTTATTTGGTTTGTCTTTTGGCCTCATCCAGTACTTTCCGAACCATCCTGGCCATTTCAGACCTGGCAACCGGCTTCATCAGAAAGGGCCTCGGCCTCTTGATCGGATTTATTTTCAAAAGATCTTTCCAGCAAGGGAAGATAAACCGAAAAACCGTTCCTTTTCCCGGCTCGCTGTATACGCGGATATCCCCATGGCGGCCGTTTATGATGCCGTATACATCGGCCAGCCCCAGACCGGTTCCTTTGCCTTTCTCCTTGGTGGTGAAATAAAGTTCGAAGATTTTACCCAATATTGCCGGATCGATCCCCGTCCCCGTATCGGAAACCGTAAGTTTGGCAAGATCGCCGGAAACGATGATATGGGCGGATCGCTCTCGTGGTCCAATACGGTCTCCAAGGCCTCCATCCCGTTAAAAAGCGGCATGGCATAATCGGAAAGAACCACGTCCCAGGGGCGTTCGTCAAGGGCGGCGACAAGGGCCGCCTTTGTCTCCACACGTTTTGCCACAAGGGTGTCTCTTTTTTCAGCGCTCTCAGAATCAGGAGAGCCTCATCCTCGCTGTCCTCAACCTGCAATACGTGGAGTTCTTGTTTCATCAGGGTCTCTTAGGCCTGGGGCGGTCCTTCGTTCAGCACCAACCAGTACAATCCCACCTGCAAAATGGCGTCACTGAACTGCTTGAAATCGACGGGCTTTCGGATATAGCTGTTGACTCCCAGCTTATAGCTTTCCATCCGGTCCCTGTCTTCGTTGGATGTGGTCAAAACGACCACGGGCAACAGCCGGGTCTTTTCGTTGGACCGGATTTGCCTCAAAACTTCAAGTCCGCTGATCTTGGGGAGGTTGAGATCCAGCAGGATGAGTTCGGGAAGGGTCGGCGCTTTCCCCACAGGATTAAGGCTGCCGCCAAGAAGCAGGTCCAGGGCCTCGGCCCCGTCCCTGGCCACAATGACCTCGTTTAAGATATTGTTTTTCTTAAGGGCCCGGATGGTAAGGGCCTCGTCATCCGGGTTGTCTTCCACAAGCAGAATCACTTTTTTTTGATCCATGGAGTTTCCCCCTATGACAAAGTAAAATAAAACGTCGCTCCCTTTTCTTCTTCTCCATCGGCCCAGATTCTTCCTCCGTGCCGGTGGATGATCCGCCGCACCGAGGCCAGGCCGATCCCCGTCCCCTGGAACTCACCGGGGGAGTGAAGCCTCTGGAAGGCGCTGAACAATTTATCCGCATAGTCCATGTTGAATCCGGCGCCGTTGTCGGAGACAAAATAGACGGCCGGTTCACTTCCGGAAACAACCCCGAAGGAGATTTTTGCGATTTCCTTCCTTCCCGTGAATTTCCAGGCATTTCCCAAAAGATTGTCCAAAATGGTCTGTATCAGTGTGGCATCTCCGACCCCGCGAACTTCTTCTTTGATATCAATTTCGACCCTTCGGTCCGGTTCCGAAAGCATGAGTCCCTCTAAGGACTTGCGGGCCATTCGGCTCATATCCAGCTCCTCCCGGCGGATCTCGCTACGGGTAAGGCGGGACATTTTGAGCATGTCGTCGATGAGCGAGCCCATTCTTACACACCCGTTTCTCACACGGTTTAAATAATCCTTGCCGGTTTCATCCAGCTTGTCGCCAAAGTCCTCCAGAAGGGCGAGGCTGAACCCGTCTATGCCCCGCAGAGGGGCCCGCAGGTCATGGGAAACGGAATAGGCGAAAGCGTCCAGCTCCTTGTTGGCGGCGGCAAGCTGGGCGGTGCGGTCCTCGACGCGGCGCTCCAACTCCAGGTTGAGTTTATGAACTTCGGCTTCCGCCTGTTTCCTCTCCCGGTTTTCCTCTTCAAGCGCCTTGGTCCGGGCCGTCACCGTGGCCGTAAGCCGCCTGTTGAAGACAAAGAGCAACATAATGAACAAAACGCCGCACAAAAGGGCCCCGGACACCACATAGACCGTGTAATACTCTTGGGCCAGGGGAGCCCGTATGGACTCGATGGCCCGGATGTTCCCCACCCAGTCGTGGAAACCGCCCGGGCCCGGATACCGTTCCTGCAAGTGCGTCGGGGCGATTTCCCGAACGCCGTGGCATTTTAAGCACCGTTCTCCGGTTTTAAGAAAGGGCATGGCCAGATAAAGGTATTTCTGCCCTTCGATTTCAACGACATCCCGATAGCTTGCCAGGCTGGGGTCCTTGTTGAAGGTGTCAATCAGCTTCTCTTCCAGGGCGTCGGCTTTGTTCACCGGGTTTCGCGGATTTTTGGCTGCCATTTTATAATACATGTGATCCAATCCAGCCTCGGCCCGGGCTTCATTATAGAACTTGTGCTGGTTTCTGACCATGAAGGAAGAGGAGAAAAGCTCCGGGGAGTAGAAGTCTTCAATGATTTCTCCCTCGTCCTTGAACCGATAGAGGGCAGGATGCATAATTCGTTGTATATACAGGTGGATGCCACGGTGAGACAAAAGGAGGTTCTGGATATTTTTCTCCGCCTGATTAATGACGTAACGGCTGGTTAGGAAGTAAAACAGGGCGCCGGCCGCCCCGGTGATGACCACCGTCAAAAGAAGGATTTTTCCATACGGTACGGACGGTTCTTTCTTTGTTTCAGTGGTTTCATTCATGACGCCTCCTTTATCACCCCCGGTTTTGATGATAATTTGCCCGGGTGCTTAAAAGACTTTGAGTGAATCAAGCCGGGTGAAGGCTAACTCCCATTCGCTTCCCAGTGGAGACAGAACCACGATAACAGGTGATCCGGGTTACGGGATTTTGAAGCGTCAACTTCTGTCAGGTTACAAAAAGCAGTTTCTGATGCAATGAAATCCCCAGATTTGATTTCACCTGGGCCAATCTTTCGGATCTTCTGGTCCTGCCAGGCGTCATGAGCCTCAAGAACCAGGTGGTGCCGGTTCCCGTTGCGGCTATCAGGGAACAGATCAGCAATAGAGGCGCATGAACGAGAATCCGGTGCAGGGTTAACTCAATCGATCAAAACGGTTTCCTGCCCTTGATGATGCGCAATAGGACAACAATAATGGCGATGATGAGCAGAATGTGAATAAACCCGCCGATGGTATATGATGAGATGAGTCCCAGCAGCCAAAGCACAATCAGAATAACCGCAATGGTGTATAACATTATCGTTTTCCTTTCTTCATCAGCGCTGATTCATTCACCTTGCATCACATCTCAACGGTGAATTTGTCGGTTTCCTCATTCCACTGGGCCAACACCGAATAGATGAGGAAGAAAAGGATCAATGCGATCACCGCCCATCGATATCCCATGACATTGGGCATGAACGCCCGCATTCCGATCAGCGCCTTAAAGCCCTCCGAGGAGTTGATCAGTGCCTTGAAAAGGGAATTGGTTGCCGCAAAGAAGATCACCACCACGATGAGCTTGATGTGCCCTTCACCGGCACGCCAGACACTTCCGGATCCGCATCCGCCGGACAGGAGCATCCCGAAACCGAAGATGATACCGCCCACCAGACTTCCAAACCAGAAGGTGGGTGTGACATAGGCATTTTCCGGCCGGAGTCCCGTCCACTTAAGTGCCGCAAACCCCAAAACCCCGATAATAATGCTGTAAGAAACCGCTTTCACCATATCCCCTTCGCCGGTCATGAAGGGATCCCTGAAACACCGGACAAAACAGAACCGGGTTCGCTGGATGATGATGCCGAACCCGATGCCGCATAAAAGCAGGCCGCCGACGCGGGTGTAGGCCTCTCTGGCGTAGAACCATACCGCCACGAGGGCCCCCAGAAAGACCAGGGCCCCGATGTACGGTTCCAGGAAGAGAAGATTGACCTTCTTGGTTTTGCCGCCTTTGGGCGGGGAAGTGGGGAGATTCATCATTTCCCAGTAGAGATACCGAAGGCCCAAATAAGCCCCCGCCACCAGCCCCACCATCATGGCGAGGCCCGCAAAGGAAAGGGCGCTGGTGGCCACATAGAAACCGCCCACATTGCATCCGCCGGCCATGGCGGACCCGACGCCCATGAAACACCCACCCACGAATCCTTTTAAGAGTTCAATGCCCGGTGACATGCGAAAGGCGAACTGCTTGCTCATGAGTGCCGCCCCGAAAGCCCCCCACAGAAGGCCCAGGGTCAGAATGGAGTTGGTTGAAATGATGGGAGAAACCGGCGCCTTCTCATAGAGGCCGATCAGGTGGAAAAACCAGTCCGCCCAGTTTCGAAGGCCCCCTACCACCCCCCAGGGCCTGGCCCATGCAAAAGTGAGCACACTCAAGATCCCGATGAGGATGCCTCCCAGCCATATGGGCCAGTTTTCATGGAACACAGCGGCATAGGACCGCTTCAATATGCCCCCGACGATGCTTGTTTCCTTTGGGTCAGCCATGTTGATCCTCCCTGGTGGTTGCCTCATATTCCCATAACACTTGGCGGTATGATGAAAAAAATCCCCCGCCTTGTCAAGGCGAGGGCATGAATTAAGGTGAGGTTTTTTTACATTTCCCAGATGACGTAGGTGCCGTCCGGTTTGCACTGGCATCCGGCTTTCAGGTATTTCACGTCATACCCTTTTTCTTTCAGAAGCAGATAAGCCATCTCTCCGCGGACGCCGGTCCGGCAATGCACCACCACGAACTTGTTGCTGGGAATTTCTCCCAGCCGGGTGGGCAATTCGTCCAGGGAAATATTGAGGGCCCCCGGAAAATGCCCGGCCTTGTATTCTTCGGACCCGCGCACATCGATGACCGTGATGGCCTCGGTTTTGAGGGCCGCCTCAAAATCGGCAATGCTGATCTGTCCGGGCTCAAGTTTTCTCACGTAGATGATTTCCTCGGCGGCCGGACCGGTCTTGACATCATAACCCTTCTCTTTCCAGGTGATGATGCCGGGAAACTCCAGCAGCGTTACATTCTTGTACCGCCAGCTTCGGGCGGTTTTGACAGCGTTTTTGGATTCTTCGATGTTGTCGGAATAAAAAACAATGGGCGCCGTGAGAGATTCGGGGAAAGCATCTTTTGCGGTTTCAAGGTTTTTTGCGGGAATGCCCACGGCCCGGGGGATATGTCCCGCATTGACCGTGGCCGGCTCTCGAAGATCGATCAACACGATGTTGGCGGTTCTCACATAATCGGGTGTGGAAACCAGATGACGCCCGGACTTTTTCCATCCGGGTACACCCTGCACGTAGACTTTCACATTTTCATAGCCCCATTTTTTCGCCAGACCGGCGGATTTAGGACTCATGCCTCATGTGGGGCCGCCGCAATAGAAAATGATCGGCATCTTCTTATCGGCCGGGAGCAATGAGGCCCCTTTCTTTTTGAGCACGGTGACCGGAATCGAAACGGCCGTCGGAATATGGGCGGCAGTTGCAACGGAGGCGGGCCTTGCGTCCACAAGGAAATACTCACCGGCGCCTTTGGCCTTTTCAACCAACGCAGCCACTTCGTCGGTCTTGATCTCGGCCACCCCCTTGGGCAGGGTCACAAAGGCTTTCTTAATGGAAGTGGCCACATTGTCCGGTCCTTCGACTTTGTAGGCAACCACAACGGCGGTAGGGTATTTGATCTCCTTGGTTTTGGTGAAGTTGATGAATTTGGTGTTGTCGTTGAACTTAAAGAGCATCTGCCCTTTGCCCTTGACATTGATTGAAAGGGTCTTGGCTTTGTTGGAAACCGCCTTGACCTGCCCTTTGACCTTTAGATCGCTTTCCGCTGCCCCGGCCTGACCCGAAAACACCAGAAAAAAGGACAGCGCCACCAAAGCCAAAAAGGGCACCAATCCGAAAATCCTACTTCTCTTTTTCATTTGCATCTTCTCCTTTTGTCGTCTGTTTGATACATTCCCAATTTGGGAACACACGGTTTTGGTTATGGCGTTTGCAGGCAGATTCAATAGACCAGGGTCGCATTAGCGCTCAGGATCTCTTCCGTGAGAGTGCCGCCGGCCGTCGGCATGGCCTGGTCAATGAGATCCGACGGATCGATCTTTCTCTCCTGAATGCAGGGGACACAGACCAGTAATCGTCCCCCCTGTTCCAGAAAAGCATCCACCAGTTCCTTGAGGGGTGCGAAACCAGAAGAGGGAACATGTTCCAGCATCCCCTTCTTCGCCAGAAAAACGGATGATCCCTGCAACACCACAACCGCCTCAACCTCCATGACCAAGGCCGCATTGGCAAGCACAAAAGGGAGGCTTGCTTTTTCCGGGTCCTCGGCACCGTTGGTTGAAATGTACAGGATTTTTTCCTTCTTTTCTTCCATCTCCATTATCCTCCTTGTTAGAAATTGGCCGGTTTTGTGCCACAAGTGATCCCATCCTCGGCTCAGCCACGGCGGATCAGGATCCGGTGATGATCCGGATACTCTTTTACGTCCATGATTCGGTCATTCCCGTTTTTTAAAACCGATGGAAAGTTCACGAGGGTCAGGGAATCGGTGCCGATCAGTTCCAGAACCTGACCCGGTTTCATGCGATTGAGCCAGCTTCTGGCCTTCACCATGCACCAGGGAGCGCTCCATCCCCGCAGATCCAGCACCCTGTCGATTTGAAAATCCTCTTTCATCTCCTCCCTTCCCTTCCAAATGCCTTACACCCCACTCTGCAAATGGAATGCCATCAATCCGGCGGTGGCGAATCAGGATATAACCATCTGAATTTGCACGCATAATAATGCTTCCACAAAAGAGTTGCGTTTACGGTGTTAACGGCTTATATTAAACAAGTGTTAACGTAAACGCAAATTTAACGATTGGAAGACCGGCAAAGGTGGAAATGTTTGATACGGAACAGAGTCAATACTGGCAAACAGTGGTGCAGACCATGCTGGACGGCCTCATGGTGGTGGACCCGGACGGCATTATCATTTCCGTAAACAATGCATTTGAAACACTGACAGGCTATACGGAAAAGGAACTCATCGGTCAATCCTGTGACATTTTGGAATGTAATACCTGTTTTCGTTCAAGGGCTTTGGGGGGTACCAAGCACTGCGAGCTTTTCATTAAGGAGGAGGTTCGCCACAAACGATGTACTATCAAGCGAAAGGATGGCACCCCCGTCCACGTGCTCAAGAATGCGGCGGTGTTACAGGACGCCGACCGTGTGATTGTGGGGGGTGTTGAAAACCTTGCCGACTGCACCGAGTTGATGGATCGCGAACGGGTGATCACCAGCCTGCGCCAGGAACTCAGCATCGAAGACAGTTTCGAGGGGATCATCGGAAAATCCCCTCTCATGCAACAGGTCTTTGATCTCATCAGAAGCGCGGCCGCGTCGGATGCGCCGGTTGCCATCTACGGGGAAAGCGGCACCGGCAAGGAGCTTGCGGCAACGGCCATTCATCGTTTGGGAAACCGTTCCGAGGGCCCCTTCGTGAAGGTGAATTGCGCGGCCCTCAATGAATCCCTTTTGGAAAGCGAGCTGTTCGGTCACGTAAAGGGCGCCTTTACAGGCGCCGACCGCCACCGCAGGGGCCGGTTTGAAGCTGCCAACCGCGGCGATATCTTCCTGGATGAAATCGGCGACATTCCCCTCTCCACGCAGGTGAAACTGCTGCGGGTACTGCAGGAAAGGGAGATTGAAAAAGTGGGGGATCACAAGCCGATTCCCATCAATGTCCGATTCATTACGGCCACCAACAAGGATCTGGAATCCCTCATGGCGGAGGGGCGTTTTCGGGAGGACCTCTACTATCGCGTGGGGGTGATTCCCATATACCTGCCGCCCCTGCGGGAAAGGCGGGAGGACATTCCACTCTTGATTGACGCTTTTATCAACCGGATCCGGCTGAGAAGCCTAAAAGAGATTATCGGCACGGACGAAGAGACCCTGGAAACGCTGGTCAATTACCACTGGCCGGGGAATATTCGTGAATTGATCAATGCCATGGAATACGCTTTCGTGATTTGCCCAGGGGGTGTGATTCGGAAAAAACACCTCCCACCGGTTATCGGCGGGAAAAACATCTATCCCGAACGGAAAGGCCCCGAAAAAAGGCGGCCCGGCAGCCCGGAAGAGAGAGAGGCCATTTTGGCCGCCCTTAAGAAGACCGGCGGAAACAAGACCGAAGCCGCCGGGATCCTGGGAATCAGCCGGGTGACCCTGTGGAAGCGTCTCAAGGATTATGATATTACCGTGGGCACGACCATCAAAGCGTGACGATCTCGGATGGGCCCCCTACCACCAGGAGATCACCTTGTCGTGGTCATGTTCAAAGATCAAATCGATCAACCCCCCGTAGTCCGGTTCCTCCTGGTAAAGGGGAAATTCCGTTTTTTCCATCCCATCTGAAAGAATGCCCACCAGGGCCTCGGTAACCTCGTCCGGTTCGCTTTTGTATATGTGCAGAATTTTCATGTCCAATGCTCCTAAAAGGGGACGATCAGGTCCATTTCTTTGAGTTTCCGGCCGATTTCCTCAAGGCTCATGTATTGAAAGCCGTGTTTATCCGCGTTGACCCTGTTGTTGGAGTAATATTCACATTCCATATCCTCCAGCCATTCCAGATTCTCCTTATAGGCATCGGTCATGTCCACTTCCACATCCAAAACGAACATATAGGAATAGAGGTTTTCAACGGCGAGCCCCAGAGTGGATCTTGACCCTTCCCAGAGGTCCTCTTTTCGGCGGACCAAAAACGCAACATGTTGAACATTTTCCATTTTTCCTTTAACCCCTTTCTTCTTAAAAGACCACGTAGCGGTCACCCTCTTCGATCAATTCGCCGTTTCTGGCCTGGGTGGCATAGTCACTGTCGGCAATCCCCTGAACCGGCGGTTTCAGGCCGTGGCTTTCAAATCCAACATTGCAAAGGCTCATGTGGGCCAACCCTTCCAGCTCTCCGAATCTGGGATCCTGTGTCAGCTTGGTGCCAAGGTGACTGAAAAAGATGGTGACCTCAACGTCCCCCTTTGCTTTTGCCGCTTCGCACAATTTGATGAGTTTGCCCAGATGCCGGTCAGACGTCACAAAAACACCTAGTTTTCTTGCCATTGCTTCCCCCTTACTGAATGTTTTATAAAAAGCGTTTCCTTAGAGTGTTTTAACCTCGGTTATAAATGCCGGATTAAAATCATGCATGTAAGATGTTCCAAACTGCAAAATTAATGCCGTATAAGAAGGTTTTGTGAAAGGTCGGCCTGTTTTTCTTGTTGGCCAAAACCTTACACCTCCTCCGGTGAAAAGGAAACCACTTCGTCAATGGTGCGGGCGTCTCCCAGAATCATGATCAGGCGATCAAGTCCAAGTGCGATGCCGGCGGCCTCGGGCATGGCCCTAAGGTCTTCCAGAAATCTTTCTGGCATGGGCGATGGGGGCTTTCCCATTTCGGCCCTTTTCGCCAGTTCCTTTTCGAATCGCCGGCGTTGTTCACGGGAATCGGTCAATTCCGAAAATCCGTTGGCCAGTTCAATGCCGGCCACGTAAATTTCAAACCGTTCGGCAACGTGCGGAGCCCCCGGTTTCAAGCGGGCAAGGGCCCCCAGGGAAGCGGGGTAATCGTACAGGATCGTGGGTCTCTTTTTTCCCAGATGCGGTTCGATGTCTAAAACCATGGTCCGGTCAAAAGTGTCTGTTTCAAGGGCCTGCTCCATTCCGACGGTGGTGTATTTCTCAAATGCCCTCTTTACCGATAGCCGTTCCCAGCGACGGAGGTCGATATCCATGCCGCAATAGGAGAGCCTTCCTCCCAAATGGAGCCGGTCCGAAAGGAAGGAAAAAAGAGATTCACACTCCTCCATCAGCGCCAAATAGTCGATCCCGGTCCTGTACCACTCCAGAAGGGAAAACTCCGGCAGGTGCAAATCTCCCCGTTCTCCGTGCCTGAAACACCGGGCCATCTGAAAAATACGGGAAAGGCCGGAAGCCAGAAGCCGCTTCATGCACAGCTCTGGCGATGTGTGCAGATAGCGGTCGCCCGCTGTTACGGCATCAATGTGGGTTTCCGGAGCGGGGGCGGCGATCAGCTGAGGTGTTTCGACTTCCAGATATTTTCGGGAGATGAAAAACTCACGAATGGTTTGAACAATACGGGCGCGCAACCATAGCAGTGATTTTCGTTTTGAGCAAACCGCGGGATCGAGGCCGGAACGTCTATTCTTTGACCCGTGTAACATATTCCCCTGTGCGTGTGTCGACGGTGATCTTTCCCCCCTCCTCAATAAAGGGTGGAACACGCAATTCATAACCGGTTTCCAGGGTCACCGGTTTTGTATCGCCCGTCACCGAGTCCCCTTTGGCCCATGGATCGGCCTGGGTAACCATGAGATCAACGAAATTGGGCAGAGTGATGCCGATGGGTCTGTCTCCGAAGAAAAGAATATCCACTTCCAGGTTGTCGATGAGATAATTTCTGGCATCGCCCACCTGATCCGCCTTCAAAGGTGACTGCTCGTAATTTTCAACATCCATGAACCAGTATTCATCATCCTGGTTGTAAAGGTACTGCATTTTTCTTTCGGAAAGATCCGCCGGCTGAAAGGTATCGCCGGATCGGTAGGTGGGATCAATGATGACGCCGTTGATCATGTTTTTCAATTTGCAGCGGTAAAGGGCCTGGCCCTTGCCCGGTTTGGAAAACTGAAAATCGATCACCACGTACGGTTCATTGTCAAGTTGAATTTTCAATCCTTTTCTGAGATCACTTGCATTGTACATGTCTTTATTCTCCCATTAATGCTTAAAGGCTCTCTGGCCCGTAAAGACCATGGTGACCTGCGGGTCCGCTTCATTGCAGGCGTCTATCACTTCAAAGTCCCTCAAGGAGCCGCCCGGCTGAACAATGGCGCTGATCCCCTCTTTGATGGCCACATCCACGCCGTCCCTGAAGGGAAAAAAGGCATCGGACACCATTGAAGCACCCATGAGGCCCCCTTTGGCGGCTTTGGTTTCCGCCTCGATTTCCGCTATCTGGTCTTCATTCGCCTTTCCTTTTTGGACCGCAAGGGTGAGATCCTTGTAGGAAACACCGTGACGCTTAAAACAAAGGGCATCCGCATATTTGGTGTAGGCCTTGAAAATGCCGATCTCGGCAACGCCCACACGATCCTGTTCACCGGTACCGATACCGACTGTGACGCCGTCCTTTACATAGATGACGGAATTGGAGGTAACCCCCTGCTCCACTTGCCAACCGAAGAGCAGGTCCTCATATTCCTGCTTGGTGGGCTCCCGTTCAATGGTGTAGGTCTTCCCCTGATACTCGGATGTGGCAAGGGCCAGGTCTTTGGCGGTCTTTACCCGGTTGAGCGGGGATTGCTGTACAATCAGGCCTCCGTCAATGAGACTCTTGAAATCCACGAATCTCCGGGCCGCGAACGCCCCGATCCGGTCCATTTTGGGAACGGAGATGATGCGCAGGTTGCTCCGCTTTGACAATATCTCAACGGTGCCGCTCTCATAATCGGGAGCAGCCACCACTTCCAGGTAATTCTCGGAAATCCGCTCCGCCGTCGCCTTATCCATTGGCCGGTTCAGAAGCGCGCACCCCCCAAACGCCGCGATCCGGTCTGCCATGTCCGCCTTTTCGTAAGCCTCCAGCAGGGTGCCGCCGTAGGCCACGCCGCAAGGGTTGTTATGCTTGATAATGACCGCAGCAGGTCCCGCATCCAGATATTTGATGATGTTGAGCCCATTGTCCACATCGGTGAGATTGATTTTCCCGGGATGCTTTCCGCTCTGCAGCATCTCTTGTTCCGAAATTGCGGAAACCAGTCCGTTTCCGGGTCCGATGAACCGGCATTCTCCGAGGACCAGGTTTCCCTGGACCAGCTCGTAAAGGGCCGCCTCCTGGCCTGGGTTTTCGCCGTATCGGAGGCCCTTTTCAATCATTTCTCCGCTCTTATTGTCGGGAATCTTCCAGCTCTTCTTGCGATAGGTAAGCACCTGATCTCCGAAGGATATGGTCAGTTCATCGGGGAAATGATCATCCATGACGGTTTTGTACATCTTCTTAAGATCGTCTGCCATTGGTTCCTCCTTACGGTTTTTCCGTCCCATGGGCCTCGCCTCTTTCGATGTAGGCGTAGGCGTTGTGATTGTGTATGGATTCGAAGTTCTCCGATTCCACGGCAAACCAGGTGATATTGGCATCGTTGCTCAATTTGACGGCAATGTCCCGCACAATGTCTTCCACAAACATGGGATTGCCGTATGCCCTTTCGGTGACATATTTCTCATCTTCCCGTTTCAAGACCGAAAAAACCTCGCAGGAGGCCGATTCTTCCACCATCTTGATCAGGTCCTCGATCCAGACAAACTTGTTGAACCGGACCTGAAGCCGTACCTCCCCCCGCTGGTTGTGGGCGCCAAAATCACTGATTTCCTTTGAACACGGGCAGAGGGTGGAAATTGGCACATGAATCATCACCACCAGGTCGCTTCCGCTGTTCAAAGACCCTTTAAAGGCACACTGGTATTCCATGAGGCCGCTGGAACCGGTGACCGGGGCCGCCTTGCTAATGAAATAGGGAAAGCGGATCTCCATGTGGGCGCTTTCAGCATTTAAGCGGTCTTTCATTTCCTGCAGGATTTCCGCAAAATTATGCAGGGATATGCGCCGGCTGTGCTCGTTTAGAATCTCCACGAACCGGCTCATGTGGGTCCCCTTATAATAGCGGGGAAGGTTCACGTACATGTTGATTTCGGCAACTGTCTGCTGCTCCCCCATGTCCTTGTCCAGGACCGTAATGGGATAACGGATGCCCTTGACCCCCACCTGATCGATATCGATATTCCGGTGGTCCCTGTGATTCTGTATATCTTCCATCAGACGATACATCCTAAATTATTGATGGGTCTGCACTATATTATCCGGGGAACAAAGTCAAGCAGGGAAACCGTTCATATTCTTCCGAATACGGTACGACACCCTTTTCCGCGAGGGGGGTGAAAAATGCTTTCCGTCAGGCCAGATACTTCTCAAGCTTTTTGCTCAAATCCAGGGGCCACGTCTCTTCAAAAAGAAACACCCGGATCTCTTCTTTGGTAAGGCTTTTCAGTATATCCGCCGGGAGTTCCCGCAACACTTCCATTCGGCCCGGGAGCGGCGCGTTCGTTTTTGGGTCATTTTCCGCCATTTGTTCTTTCCTTTATTCTTCCCTGCTCCGGATATTGGAAGTCCGGGTCTGTTATCCCAGATAAGCTTCCCTAACCCGCGGATTGTCCAGCAGGGCCTTGCTCTTATCTTCAAGGACCACCCGTCCCGTCTCAATGACATAACCGTAGTCCCCCAACTCCAGTGCGGCCTTGGCATTCTGTTCCACAAGCAGCACGGTCAAACCTTTCTCGCGGATTTGACCGATGATGGCCATGATCTGTTCCACGACCAGCGGTGCGAGCCCCAGTGACGGTTCATCCAGGAGAAGGAGTCTCGGAGAGGCCATGAGGGCCCGGGCAATGGCCAGCATCTGTTGTTCTCCGCCGGAAAGGGTACCGCCGATCTGTCCCCGTCGCTCCTCTAAAATGGGAAAGAGGGCCACGTTTCTGTCCATCAGTTCTTTCACCTTTTTTCGGTCATTGTGCAGATAGCCGCCTAAGATCAGGTTCTCC
>JANQDY010000106.1 GCA_028278625.1 Thermodesulfobacteriota bacterium | reverse complement strand
GTGCTTTCATCGGATGGAACGGTATTGTTCCATCCCAGGGAAACCCTGGTCGGCAAAGACCTGCGAAAACACGACTTCATCCGAAAACAGCTCTCCATGGGCGACGGGGCCTACATGGAGTATGAGTGGAAAAATCCCGGGGAGAGCGGCGAACGGACCAAATGCCTTGCCCAGAGAATCTTTGAACCCTGGGGATGGATCATTTCCGCATCGTCCTACAAGGCGGAGTTTGACCGGATGGTGAAAACACAGATCGAAGACGCCATCCGCCGTTCGATCCTGTCTAAAAAGATCGGCCAGACCGGCTATGTTTTTGTGTTGGGATCGCAAGGGGGGGACAAGGGGCGCTACATCATTTCCCGGAAGGGTAAACGGGACGGCGAGAACATCTGGGCGGCGAGGGATGCAGAAGGGCGTCCATTCATTCAAACCATGATCGAGAAGGCAGTCACCGCCGAACCGGGAGAGACGATCGTACAGAGGTATCCCTGGAAAAACCCGGGAGAGACATCCCCGCGTATGAAGCTGGCACAGTGCGTCTATTATGCCCCCTGGGACTGGGTGATCGGCGCCGGGGCGTATGAGGATGAAATTGAGGCAGCAGCCCAATCCATGGACAGGGGCTTTCGATCCATGGCTTTATTTGTATCGGGTTGCGCCTTGGTGCTTCTTTTTCTGGGCGGTGGTGCCGCTTTCCACCTCTCCCGGAGCATCACAAACCCGATCGGCAGAAACACCGAAGCCCTGAACAGAAGCGCCGAACAGGTCGCATCGGCCTCCGGGCAGCTCTCCGCCTCCAGCCAGGCGCTTGCCGAGGGCGCTTCCGAGCAGGCCGCAGTGATTGAAGAGATCTCGGCGTCAATGGACCAAATGGCTTCCATGACCCGGAAGAACGCGCACGACGCCCATGAAGCCGATGGTCTGGTAATAGAGACAAAACGGATGGTCGCAGACGCCAATGGCGCAATGGACCAATTGATCACGGCGATGGAACTGCTTTTGAAATCCGGCAATGAGACCTACAAAATCATCAAGACCATCGACCAGATTGCATTTCAGACAAATCTGCTGTCACTAAATGCTGCGGTTGAAGCGGCGAGAGCCGGCGACGCCGGGGCGGGATTCGGGGTTGTTGCCGATGAGGTCAGGGGCCTGGCCCTGCGTGCCGCGGATGCAGCAAAAACTACCGAGGATTTGATTCAGGGAACCGTCGCCAGGGTAAAGGAAGGATCCGATCTTGTTCGTACGAATCAGGACTCTCTTTCCCGGATTTCCGGCGGTGCCGACGAAGTCGGTCGATTGGTGGCAAGGATTGCCGCCGCCTCGAAACACCAGGCCGAGGGGATAAAGCAAGTCAACGAAGGCCTCGCAGAAGCGAATCAGGTGGTCCAGTTGAATGCCGCCAATGCGGAAGAATCGGCCGGGGCCGCCGAGGAAATGTCCGGGCAGGCCGAACAGATGCGCAATACCGTCGACGAATTGCTGGCCTTGGTGGCCGGACATTCCGATGGAGAAACAGCGAATAATGCGGAGCCTGCAACGGAAAGACCCCAAGGATGGGGGAGAATTCTTTTGGGACCCGGTTCATCTGAGATCTCGGGAACCCGAATCGTCCCTTCAAAATGCTGATATTTCTGGTCGGGTTTATCTTGGCCCTCGAAAACGAACCTTGCCCTCAGGGGAATTGTTTCAAAAGGAGGAAATCGAGACTATGCAGGTAAATACTACCCCCATGCCTTCCGGGGAAAAGCGTTGTGCCCGCTCCAAATGCGGAGATCCTGAACAAGACGGAGAAACGGTTCTCAGGGACCGAAACATGGTTACATTCAAACAGCGGCTTTCCGAATCGGACAATTCGTACATCACCGCCGCCAAAGACCGGTTTCACGGCAATCAGAAAAGGTATCCTTTTCAGAAGATGGAGGAAATCGCAATGCTGATGGCTGAAAATAATCGGCTGAACAGGGCATATGCGGAACTGCTGGAACGGGAACAGGAGTATCATAATTTTTTTGAGAGCACTCGAGACGCCATAGTGATCCTCGATCATGAACTGCAATTAATCGAAGCAAATCCTGCCGCAGTTCGGCTACTCGGCTACCCTTCCGGGTCCGCAATGAAAAGCATTCCCATCGAGAGAATCTTTGCCGAAACAGGCATCCTGGATCATTTGCTCAAGACCCTACTCAAAACCGGAAAGATCGAAAACTTAGAGACGACCCTCTGCCCCAAAGAAAAGGACCAGCGATGCCCCGTTGTCATCGGGAGCGGCTTCATTCATATGGATGCCAAGGGCGAACCGAGACATTTCGAGTTCGTTTTCACGGATATCACTGAACGGATTGATGCGGAACGTGCTTTGAGGGAAAACGAAGCCTTGTACCGCAGCATCTACAACCGCATGAAAATCGGCGTGGCGCGCGTTTCCCTCGATTTCAGGATTCTCAACGCGAATCGGGCCTACTGCCGGATGTTGGGTTATGAAGAAGAGGAACTCGTGGGCCGCTCCATCGCCGATTTCACCCATCCGGATTCGTTGCAGGAAAACCTGAGAAAGCAGAACCAGCTTCTCAAAGGAGAAATCAACCACTACAATATGAAGAAGCATTTCATTCATAAGGAAGGACATGTTGTCTACGGGCTTCTTGACGCGAGCCTGATCCGGGACTCGGGAGGAAATCCTTCCAGCTTTCTGGGTTGTGTCGCAGATATTACCGAGCACAAAAGGCTGGAGGCACACCTCCTTCAGACCCAGAAATTCGAGGCCATCGGCACCCTTGCCAGCGGCGTTGCCCATGACTTCAATAATTTGCTCATGGGCATTCAGGGGCGCACTTCCCTCATCGGTCTGGACCTCCCGCCTGCCCATCCCCATCTTGAACATACGGACGCCATCGAGTCTCACATCCAAAGCGCCAAGACCCTCACGGATCAGCTATTGGGTTTTGCCAGGGGCGGGAAATATCTGGTAAAACCCATCGATATCAATGATCTGGTTCGCACCAGCGCCGCTATGTTTGGAAGGACCAAAAAGGGTCTTCGGATTCATTTCAAGTCTGAACAAAACTCCGCCGTGGTGGAGGTCGATCAGAATCAAATCGAACAGGTTCTGCTGAACATGCTAATCAACGCCTGGCAGGCCATGCCCAACGGAGGCCTGATCCTTCTGACCACCGAAACCGTCGTGCCGGAAAGAAGCTTCTGTGGGTTACACGGTATCGAGCCGGGGCCTTTCGTTAGAATCGACATTACGGATACGGGCATCGGCATGGACAAGGACACCCGGAAGCGGATTTTCGATCCCTTTTTCACCACCAAGGAAAGGGGGCGAGGGACGGGATTGGGCCTTGCATCGGCTTACGGTATCATTAAGAACCATGGCGGTGTTGTTGCGGTACGAAGTAAGCCCGGTTGTGGAACGAGCTTCAGCATTTTTCTGCCCGCATCGGAAAAGGAGCCGCCCCCTGAAGTCCAAAGAGAAGCAAGGCCGGATCGGGGTTCGGGAAAGATCCTGCTGGTGGACGATGAAGACCTTGTCTCCGATGTTGCACAGGCCATCCTGGAAAAGCTGGGATATGAGGTTGTTGTGGCAAAAGGGGGACGGCAGGCCGTAAGAGCGGTGGATGCCATGTCCCATGACATCGACCTTGTGATACTGGACATGATCATGCCGGATATGGACGGCGAGAAGACCTTCGAACTCATTCGTGAAATCGCGCCCGAAATTCCCGTGATCTTCTCAAGCGGCCATACGGTCAGCGAAAAGATCGACCGCCTTACGCGTGCAGACCCTTCCTGCGGATTCATTCAGAAGCCATATAGCATGGCCACTCTTTCCGAACACATTCATCTTGTATTGGATGGAGAGTCTGAACCTACGGGATTCGTGCGATGACCCGATTGTTGGACAGACTGGCGGATGTGGACACCAAACTTAAGATGGTGGTCCTTTTTTTTGCTCTGTCGGTGGTGCCCGCCGGTGCCAATCTGATACTTTTGTATTACTATCCTTCACAACGGATTCTCCCGTTTGCCGCCGTCTACCTGGTGGTGCTGATTATGGTTCAGTTTCCCCTCTGCGGTTGGCTCAGCAACATCATGGTGCTCAGGAACGTCAGGCGGATCAATGAGTATTGTCGAGCGGTAAAACGGGGCATGTATCATGCCGCCTTTTCACTTCCCCCCGAAAGGGGCGAGGAAAATGATTTTTTGAGAGCCAAACGGAATCTCTACTGGATGGGGCAGATCATTGCCGCGCGGGAAGAGAAATTGGTCAGCGCTTTCAAGGCCCTCAATGCCGCACAAGCCAAAATCATGGAAAGCATTGAATACGCAAGCCGAATCCAGCACACTTTGCTCCCCTCTTCCGCCTTGTTGCAGAATGCATTTGAAGACTATTTTGTATGGTGGGAACCGCGCGACGTGGTGGGCGGAGATACTTATTGGGTCACCTCAACGGATAACGGCTATTTTGTCGCGGCCATAGACTGCACCGGGCACGGCGTTCCGGGCGCCTTTATGACCCTTATCGTCCATGCCTTGTTGGATAGGTGCTCAGGGCCTCAATTCAGCCGCAACCCGGGTATGGTATTGCAGCATATGAATACCCAGCTCAACACGTTTTTGGGTCGCAACGGCGCTGATTGTCGGATCGACGACGGATTTGACGCAGCCGTCTGCCACATCAGCACCCAACATGACGAGGTGACATTTTCCGGAGCAGGCCTGCCGCTCTTCTACCAGGCCGGCGGGGAGATATGTGAAATCAAGGGGCATCGAATGGGCATCGGGGATTTGCGCGTGGCAAAAGACCGCCGCTTTGCCAACCACACCATCAAATTGGAATGTCCCATGGCGTTTTATCTGGCCACGGACGGCATCATGGATCAGGTTGGCGGCAAAAAACGGTTGCCCTTAGGCAAAAACAGACTCAAGGGTCTTTTGGCGGAGGTATCCGGTCAGCCATTTGTCGAACAGCAAAGACATCTGGCGACGTCATGGAAAGCTTACGCCGGCCAAGAGGAAAAGCGGGACGACATAACATTGTTGGGCTTTTCCGTTTCAAGGGGATGAGGAGAAAATATGCAAATCGAGCATCTGAATCACTTCTATGAAGGGCTCAAAAGAGATGGCGTCATTTTCAGTTTCAGCGGCCCCCTGTCTCAGATTATCTTGGAAGGGATCGGTGAAACCATGCGCAAAAAGATGAAGATGGAACTGACGGCCCTGGGAACCATACAGCGGGTTTTTTCCGTATTCGTCGAGCAGAGCCAAAACATCATGAACTATTCCGCTGAGATCACGGCGCCCATACAAGACCGGGAGTCGGAGATCAAGGCCGGGGTACTGGTGATCGGGTTTCAGGATGGACAGTACTATGTATGCTGCGGGAACTATGTGGCACTTGAGAAAGCCGTACCGCTTGTTCGGGATCTGACCATGATCCGAGAGATGGATCCGGAAGCGCTACGAAAGCTCTATAAGGAAAGGCGCAGGGCCCATCCAAAAGCAGACAGCATGGGCGCGGGTCTGGGCCTTATCGAAATGGCCCGCCGTTCCACAGCGCCGATCTCCTTTGACCTACGGCCCCTGGACGATGGGCTCGCTTTCTTTGCCCTTAAGGCGATTATTTGAGGAATGTTATATGGAACCTTTGAACATTGCGGCATCCAATTCCACACCGAATATCTACTTTGACGTGGATTCATCTGTTCTTTACATCAAAGGCGAATCGTACCCTGAAAATGCGTCGCGATTCTACGAACCTGTTTTACGCTGGCTCGGTGAATGGCTTGGAAGGTCCCCGCAAAAAGGGCTCCAGGTCGATTTTGAATTGCTCTATTACAACAGCAGCAGTTCAAAGGCCATCATGAATCTTTTTGACCTTCTGGAAGACGCCGCTGAACTGGGTCGGAGGATCACCGTGTACTGGCGATTTGATGAGGAAAACGAGATCATCCGGGAAAGCGGCGAAGAGTTTCAGATGGACTATGAACAGGTTGATGTCAGGCTGGAGGCGATTCCCGCATAGGGTTGGTTATTATGGGTTCCGGCGGACTATTCCAGACTGAACAGAAAGTTCTCAAGGCGGCCCGGAAGGTACTCGCACACGGACTGGGGAATGGCCTGGTCCCTGTGGGGGATTTTGAGTGGCTTGCGGACAAGTATGAAAAGCTGTTCAAGCAGGCCCAAAGGCTTGTCCGGTTCAGCGACCGCATGCAAAACCAATTGAACGGTCTCAATAAACGCCTCGTTCGAAGTGAAAGGACCTACCACAATCTCTTTGAAAACGCGGCCGAAGGGATCTTTCGCAGCAACCCTTCAGGCAGGCTCATTCATGTCAACCCTGCAATGGCACAAATCTTGGGATATCAATCTCCCGAGCATCTACTGAAGGAACCGTCCGGGAAATCACGCCTGGAGTGCCAGGAAGGTTACAAAAAGCTCTATGCGGCTGTAACCAGAAATGGCGGTTGCAAGCAATACCAAACGGAAATCATAAGAAAAGAAGGCGATTGCATATGGGCAGAGTTCAGCGCTCAGGCGTTTTGCGACGACAACGGTGCCTTAACCCATATTGATGGCTTGGTTTTGGACATTACCGAAAGGAAAAAGCGCCACGCGCATCTCTGCCGTATGGCCAATAGGGATGGACTCACCGGAGTGTACAATCGCAGGCGGTTTATGGAAAAGTTGCAGGAGAGTTTTCGACAGGCATGTGAGTCACATCACCCCTTGTCCTTGATCATGATCGATGTGGATTATTTTAAGACGGTCAACGATCGCTTCGGTCATGTGGCAGGGGATCAGGCTCTTAAAAGGATTGCGTCCGCCTGCCGAAAAGGGCTCAGAGACAGAGATATCCTTGGGCGGTTGGGCGGAGAGGAATTCGCAGTGATCCTATGGGATGTGGATCGAATCCGGTCCCTGCAAATCGCTGAACGCTTGAGGAAAAACGTTGAGAAAGACGTCCTGTGCATCGCCGATGATGTGATCAAGACGACCGTAAGCATCGGGCTATGCACCCTCAACAGTGGCGTTTCAGACGTTCAAGGATTGTTGAAAGCCGCAGACAAGGCATTGTATCGGGCAAAAAGAGAGGGTCGCAATCGCGTATGCGCATACGGCCCAAAAGGGGCAGCAGCGAGATCAGCAGCATGAGAGAGAGTTTTAGAAACCATCTCTGTTTTTTTGTCAAATAAGTTTTGCATAACTAACAATATGTTGTTGACAAAATATATTTTTGATTATAAAATGGTTTCCATTTCGGCCAGCGAAAGCAACACCAGCAATCGTCAAACAGAAATTTTTCCATCACGGGATTGATGAAGCCGACAGATGGTTTTTCAACTGATTCAATGCTCAGAGTGCCACACCCCGCCAGTGACGCTGACCGCACACTGCCATTGGTCTGTTTTCGCTCTTCGGGATGTAAGCTCCGAGGGAGGGTTGTCGAATGGGCTTCTGCTTACGGAATTGGTGCGGTGTTACATTGAATCGGGTGACGCCCTTTTTATGGAACCGGACAGCAACATTGAATGGGATCGTGTACTCGTAAGCGTTTTGCTTCGTTCGGATACGAAAGGTGTGGACGGGGTGCTCCGTCATCTTCATGGCGCTCTCGAACCTGGGGGCTATTTTGTCAGTTTGCTGGAGAAAACGCCCGATGAAACCGGCGTGTTCCCCCTTTTTGGAGATCATGATTCCGATTCACGGAGTGCCGTCGAAGACATATCCGTGGTGACCGATGCCATAGCGGAGTCCGCGATTCAACTGGGGTTCCATTGGGTGCTGTCGCGCGTGCTGGAAACCCCGCGAGGGCCGCTGGCGGTTACCACTGCAAAGCGGTAGCCCAGACAGAGGGCACCGCCATTTTTATGGGATCTTTTGTGCAAAGGAAAGGAGATGATAACAATGGGAAAGGTACTGATCGTATACGGTTCAACCACCGGAAACACCGAATCGGTGGCGGAAAGGATAAGCGACATCTTTGAGGAAAAGGACTGGGACACGGTTTTGAAAAACGTGGATGAGACCTCTCCTGAGGAGCTTTCATGGGACTACGACCTGCTCCTTTTAGGGGCTTCCACATGGGGCGATGAAGAGATCGAAATCCAGGAGGATTTTGCCGAGTTCTACGAGGAGATGGACGCCGTATCCATCAACGGTAAGAAGGCGGCGGTTTTTGGTTGCGGCGACAGCTCTTACACACATTTTTGCGGGGCCGTGGACGTCATCGGTGAAAAGCTTGAAAAAATGGGAGGAATGCTTCCCTGGGAATCCCTGAAAATCGACGGTGATCCGGAGGATGCGGAAGAGGAAGTGATGGGCTGGGCGTTAGAGATCGCTGAAAACGGGCATTAGGCACCGTGAATCGCAATGCACACCGACAAACTGCCTGGAAAAACAGGGCTGACCAAACTCGAGCTTCACGGTGAAGAGGTCATTGAAAAAGAGGTCAAGTCCTGTGGGAAATGTTGTCCCAGCGGCAGGGTTTACCTTCCCGTCGCTTGGGTCGGGCGCAGGGTGAAGATTGTCCGGCTGGATTGACGCCTCCCTTGAGCGCCCGTTCATTCAGACGACCCTCTGCGCCCTTATCCAGCAAGGAGACTGTACCATAATGTCAGGATTTAGAATCGCTTATCGTTACAGTGCGGGCAACCTGCACCTCAACCCGGAAGGCTCATTTACGCAAATGTCCGCCTGGATCTTGATCAAAACCATCAAGCAACACTACCGGGGTTTTGGGCGGATATTCGTCGATACTGCCGGTCTTAAAGAGATTTCGCCCTCAGGGACCGGTCTTTTCAAGAACTTGATGACATCCAGCATCGTGCCCCTTGACCGGTTGTACCTGAAGGGGGAAAAGGGCTTTCAAATCGGGCCGGATGGTTCACGGGTGCTGATCTGCAATCCGGAACGAACCAGAAAAATTCGTCGCCGCGGATCATTCTGGCCGGTCCTGTGCGCCGGAAAACAGAAAGCACCTGGAAGCGAAAAACCGCGGTTTGAGTGAGCCCATGGGATGAGGAAAAACAAAGGAGCGTGCAATGGCCAAAAACGGAAAACGCGTCATGAGCGATTGGGGAATCGGAGCCCACACCATCAACTCCTATAAGGAACGGGTGCGCGATCCCGCGGTCAGGCGAAAACGCCGCAATTCAAAAGATATCAAGCGGGTTATCGCCCAGGCCCTCAATCAGGTGAAAGATGACGGCAAACCGGTCTATCTCGAATCGGACAGCTACAGGGGCAAACCCAAACCGAAAACCCTCTACCGGGTGGAGCTCTTTAAAATGGTCTACTACATCCTGTGCATTCAACAGCAGGTGGTAACGCTGTTTTCTTCAGACATGGTTATGAATGACGTTCGTCGGGGCTGCCTGGTGTTTCGGGATGAGAGACCCTTTGAAGAATTAGAACCTTTCATTTCCGGCTAGCGGTTTTCGTCATCTTTCGGTCACCCTTTTTTTTTACAGATATTGTCCGGCGCACGCCTGAACGCCCTGAATGAGTCGCCGTGACAGCCGGTGCTCGGACCGGCGGCCCTTTTTCGAAGTCAGGTAGAATTCCAGCCCCACGTAATGGTAATGGCGGCCGCTCAAAATTCCCTCAGGTAAAAAAGAGAGGCAGACGGGAAAGCGGTCATCAAAGGCCTGGCGCTTGGATTGCGCATTCGGTATGACCCTGATCAGACGGACTTCCTTCGGCAAAGGAAATGTTTTTCGGGATGGCTTTTTCAATGCATCCTCCATGGCATTTAAGAATTTCGCTTCCACTGAAAAAACATCCGCGCCCCACCCTTCTTCACAGCACCCGTAATGAAGATCAAGCAATAGTTGGAATCTGTCGCGGGCTTTTCGGTCAATGCCTTCGTAGAGTTCGTACAGGTCTGTCTTTCGCCTGGAACGGGGCTGATCGGGCTCGCGTTGGTTTGAAATGCCGCGCTCAATGCGAATAATCTCCAAGTCTTTGGGAAGGCCCTTGACGGTTTTTTCGCCGAAATGAAGCTCCTCGCGATGCGCACCGATAATGACGCCCGTCTTCAACATAAATGTCACCTCTCTATCAGAAAAGCCGCTTGATCCGCGATACCGGAATGTTTTTCAAGGCATATACCAGAACCGTCATCAAAATACCATTCAAATTTTTAACCTCTACAATAGTTTTGACTGCCTAATTAATTTTTGTTGACACAATTGGGTTAGAGCCCTAGAATGATAGAATTCTAAATGAGCACTTCAGGAGGATAGAGCATGCCCATTTCCATGAGAAAAATGAGAAAACAGCAGAAGGGTCGCATTTGCGCGGTAAAGGCACACGGTGAAATCGGGCGGCGCATTCGGGACATGGGGTTGGTTCCGGGAACGGAGTTTGCCATCGTGGGGCGCGCGCCATTGCGCGATCCCGTGGCATTGCGCATGAAAGGATTTACTCTGACCCTCAGAAACAGCGAAGCCGACTACATCAGTTGCGAAACGGAGGAATAAGCGAATGAGCGAAACCATTCGAGTGGCCGTATCGGGTCAGCCCAATTGCGGAAAGAGCACCATGTTCAACGCCATTACCGGCTCCACGGCCCGTGTGGGCAACTATCCCGGCATCACGGTGGATCGCTTAGAAGGCGCCTATCTCATTGGGAATACCCGGTTCAACCTTGTGGATTTGCCGGGCACCTATTCCCTCTCCGCCTATTCCATGGAAGAAGTGGTGGCGCGCGACGTCATCGTGGATGAACGTCCGGACGTGGCCATCAACATGATGGATGCCACGGCCCTTGAACGAAGCCTCTACCTGGCGGTCCAGCTCATCGAAATCGGCGTGCCCCTGGTCCTGGGGTTGAACATGATGGATCAGGTCCGCAAAAAGGGCATAAAGATCGACACGGAAAAACTGTCAAAACTGCTGAAGATTCCTGTGGTGGAGTGCGTGGCGCGCATCGGCGAGGGCAAAAAGCAGCTGATGCAGGCGGTGAAGGCCGTTGCGGAAAAAACAAAGGGGAAGTGGGCGCCCCTCCGGATCTCCTACGGGCCGGACCTGGACCCGGCCATAGCGGAATTGACCGGGCGGATTGAAGAGGCAGAATTCATGACCGACCGGTACAATGCCCGGTGGCTGGCCGTGAAATACCTTGAAAAGGATGAGGAAATCCTCAAAGCGGGAAAGAAGGCCGGCCCCCTTGGCGGGGAATTGGAAGCCTATGTGGACCAGGTAACCGAACGTCTGGAAAAGGAAAAGGAGACCTATCCGGAGGCCATCATCGCCGATTACCGGTATGCCTTCATCAATTCAATCTTGAATCAGGGCGTTGTATCGAGGGCGGACGAAATTTCCCTGGATGCGTCGGACCGGGTGGACCGGGTACTGACCCATGTGATCATGGGACCCCTCGTAATGATCGCCATTCTGCTGGCATTGTTCTACATCACCTTTAATATCGGCGCCTATCCGCAAGGGTGGGTGGAGGATGGATTCGGCCTTCTGGGGGATTTGGGAACGCGCTTCATTCCCCAAGGGATGGTGCAGTCCCTTGTGGTATCCGGCATTATCGACGGCGTGGGGGCGGTCATGAGCTTTGCGCCGCTCATTCTGATCATGTTTGCCTTGCTGGTGTTTCTGGAAGACCTGGGCTACATGGCCCGGGTGGCCTACATGATGGACAAGGTGTTCAAGGTTTTCGGCCTCCACGGTGCATCCGTCATGCCATTGATCATCTCGGGCGGCCTGCCGGGAGGGTGCGCGGTCCCCGGCGTCATGTCCGCCAGGACCCTCAGAAGCCCCCGGGAACGGCTGGCAACCATTTTTACGGCCCCATTCACGGTGTGTGGTGCCAAAACAACCGCCTATGTGATGCTCATTGCCGCCTTTTTTCCCACGCATCCCACCACAGCCATGTTCGCGGTGGTAATAGGGTTCTGGTTCTTCGTGCTGGTGGTCTCGAGAATCCTCAGAAGCACGGTCGTTCGCGGGCCATCCACGCCCTTTGTCATGGAGCTGCCCCCCTACCGCCTGCCCACGGTGCGCAGTGTTGCCGTTCACACCTGGGACCGGGTATGGCAGTACATCAAGAAAGCCGGAACCGTGATCCTGGGGATTTCAATCCTCATGTGGTTGCTCATGACCTTTCCGCAACTGCCGGCGGAACGGGTTGGGCATTTCGAATCCCTTCGAAAGACCGCCCAGACGGAAGTGGAAAACCAGGCCCGGCAGAAGAAGCTCTCCGCCGGCCAGAAAGAAGAAGCGCTTCAGAAGCGCTTTTCGGCCATTGCCAATGACCAGGGCGAAGCGGCCCTGCGATACTCCATCGCCGGGCGTCTGGGAGACGCCGTGGAATCCGTTACAAAATACGCAGGCTTTCCCTGGCAGGCCAATATCGCCCTGATCGGCGGCTTTTCGGCCAAGGAAGTGTTTGTCTCCACCCTTTCCACGGCCTACTCCATGGGTGATGTGGATACGGAAGAAGCCCAGAGCCTGGGCGAGCGAATCGCCGCCGATCCCGAATGGACCATGCCGGCGGTCATTGCCATCATGCTGTTCATGCTGCTCTACGCTCCCTGCATGGTGACCGTGGTCATGATCATTCGGGAAGCGGGGGTTAAATGGGCGCTTTTTTCCATTTTCGGGTCCATGGCCTTTGCCTTCGTTCTGTCGGTCATTGTATACCAGGTGGGGATGCGGTTTTTCCAATAGCGAAATTAATGTTTACTGTTTTTCCTTAATTTTTATCTTCACGGCCGGTTTTCCGTCACCGTTATTGCCGATGATATGCTTGCTGCCGACATTTTCCATGGTTTCTTTCATGGATTCGATATATAGATATTCCCTGGCGGAACTTCCTCTTTCTCCGGCGCGTTCAAGAAGCTTGTTGAATCGCTCTGTTCTTCCTTCCGCCATAAGGATAACTTCTTTTTTATAGCTTTTGGCTTTTTCGATTCTTTCCATGGCTTCCGCCTTGGCTTCAGGGAGAATTTCATTTCTGTAAGATTCGGCTTCATTGATATTTTTCTCACGGTCAATGGAAGCCTTTATAACATCTGAAAAATATCTCTCTACCCGTACAGGAGGACTGATATTATTAATCTCCACAAAGGAAATATTGATTCCCGTTTTCAATCTATCGAGCCTTCTCTGCAGCTCAAACATAATATAGCTCGCCATGGACTGCTTTCCTTTTGTCAAAATATCATCAATCGGCATTCTGGCCATGCTGTGAATAATTGTCTTGCAGGCAAGGCTTCTCAGCATAATATCGGGATCTTTGATACAGAACAGATATTCATATGGATTTGAAATGGTGTACTGAATAACACACCTGATTGTTGCCAGATTATTATCCCCTGTAATACAATAAGAGTCAAGGCCCGTCATATATCTAAAATTTATCGCCGAGCTTTTGGGAAACAATTCACGGTCAAATGAGATAGAAAAATCGTCGATAACCATGCGTTTTACTTCACGAACAGGTATTTTGATGATTTTATCAACAGGCCATGGCAGCTTGTAATGGATACCAGGCTGAACTTTATCATTGATAATTCGCCCGAACCTTTGATGTACACCGATTTCATTCGATGAAATGGAAAAAACACCTGAAAGCAGATATAAAACAATTAAACAGACCAGAACAAACCGGAAAAACAGAACGGAATGCTTTAAGGCATAATTGAACGTCTTTTTAAGAAAATGCTCTTTCTTTTCAGTCATTCTCAGCGGTTCCTCGGGAGTGATTCAAGTATTTGAAGATATCTGAATCCGTGGACAGCACAATGGTACTCTTATCCTTAAGAATATCTTTGTAAACTTCCATGGATTTCAAGAATTCAAAGAATTCCTTATCCTTTTGATATACCTCCGAATATATTTTCAGGGCCCGGTGATCACCTTCCCCTTTGAGAATTTCTGATTGCTTTAATGCTTCAGCAAGAATCTCCTTGGCCTCTCGATCCGCCTTTGCCCTGATCTTCGTCGCCTCTTCCTTTCCTTCAGCACGAAACTTCCTTGCCTCCTTTTCCCGTTCAGATCGCATTCTGTTATAAACCGCATCCGCAACCACGGAGGGGTAGGCAAGTCTTCTAACCCCTATTTGAACGACCTCTATCCCATATTTTTCACTTGCACTGGCGTTGGTATTGGACAATATCCGCTGCTCCAGTTCATCTAATTTCACTTCCGAAGGATTGGTATTGATAATATTGTTCAATCTAAACTCTCCCAACACATTTCCCATTTGTGAATGCACCATATCCGAGAGTTTCTGGGTGGCAATCTCACTGTCCAAAAGTGATTGAAAAAAGAGCAGGGGATCTTTTACACGCCAGCAGATATAACAGGTTATCACGATGGGATTCTTGTCTCCAAGCAGAAGCTGAATCGGCCTGGTATTAAAAATGTGGGTCCGCTTTTCAATTCTGTTGACGGTTTCAATAAAACCGGGGAGTTTATGGTGAAGCCCCGCCGAATTGACCGTTTCAACAGGTTTTCCAAATCGCGTCAATACGACGTACTCTCTTTCCGACACCGTATAGGAACACAAATACGCCAGAACAACAATTGCCAACATACCGGAAACAAAATATCTCATCTTAGGACCTCATCATCATGCGCTATTCACCAGTCTTAAATAATGCCGACAGATCACTCAAAGTAGGGATTTTCAAAATTCATCCAGATTTCGGGGGTGCCGACCTGTGGATCGACAATGATCTTAGTTAGGTGTTTTAGTGTCTCTTTCATGGTTTCACAATAAATGCGCGTCATTGTAATCTCTTTTTCCGAATCCGTTGCCGGCAGTCTCAGGTTGAATCTTTTCGCCTCCCCTTCTGCCACGCGAATGCGAAAAACAGTGTCGCCTGCCGCAGCCTGGATGTTCTTTTCCCCTTTTCCCCGGGAATCGGGAATGACACCGTTCGCATATCCGATCGCCTTATTTATCAACTCCTGCTTTTCCTGAAAACCGGCGATAACATTTTCAAATGATCTGGCAATGGAAATCGGAGGGTGAATATCCTTGAAATTGACGTTTACCAGTTGGATACCACTTTGATGTTTGTCCAGGCATTCCTGGATGCCACGTGTCATTTCTTTTTGAAGCAGCTCTCGGTCAGTGGTCGCAATATCATAGAAAGATTCCCTTGCAAAAAGAATGACGGCAATTCTATGTCCGATTTCACTAAGCAGTTTTTCAGGATCTGAGTTTTTGTAGAGGTATTTGAATGGATCCCTAATCAAGTAATGGAGAATAATATAGGGATAGAAGAAATTGTTGTCCCCTGTTAAAAAGGCCTCCTCAGTGCCGTGCTTCAGGGTCCAGATGAATCCACGATTATCTGTTGTGCTGATATTCCCTATGTTTAACTCATGGATGGTGGATGATGGGACTTTTATCACCTTGTCAAAGGGCCAGGGAAGCTTCAAGTGAAAACCGGGCGGGACGGGGGTCTCCTTGCTGACCGGTCTGCCGAAACGCTCGACAATGGCGGTCTCATTGGCAGCGACCGTATAACAGGCCGTGGATCCATAAAAAAGTGCCATTCCGATCAATGGCGCCAATAGAACGCTTCTATGCAATAGGGTTGTTTTCTTGCCGTCCCCTAAACGGTTGGCCAGAAATGTATGAAATTGTCTCGGTATTTGTTTCATGTTCTTTATGCTGAAAACATATGGAACGGAGTTAAAAAAGCGATACGTATAAAGCAAATCGCCGTTTTTGTCCCGATGCACCCGGTATACATTGGCAAATATCTCAAGGGCCAGTGCCAAAATGAATACTGCAATAATCCCGGCGATCCACTTGTCGATGTTTAAACCCATTGAGTAGACAATAAGGGAAAACCCTGTCAGCAAGGAGGCAATCATATCTGCTTTGGCATGCATTCCATCGGAAATCAGTCCCAGCGATGCCTCCCTTTTTCCAACCCGCGTTTCAAAGGTACCCACAAAATAAGACAAAATGGCAAAAACAAGGAAGATAATACCGGACGCCAAGGGATTTCGTACGGGTATCAGTTCAGAGCCCATTAACTTCTTAAAAAGAAAGCAGGCTACCGTAAGAAGCAAAACGCCAATACAAATGGAGACGATCATTTCCGGTTTGCCGACTGTCGGGGGTGTTTCCCTTTCTCCACTTTCAGAGAATTTTCTATTTCTCCGATTTGTAAATTCCAATGCAAAAAAGACCATGCCGCTTGTGGCGATATCCGTAAAGCTGTGCCAGGCTTCCGCAAGCACCGCCAGACTGTCCGAAAAGACATAGACGATGAATTTGAAACCGGTCAGGAAAATATTCATGCCGACCACAATAGCGGCGGTTTTTAGGGCTATGGCCCTGTTTTTCAGATGCTTGGATTGGGTTTCGGTCATTTGATAAATCCTGAGTCCTTTAATACAGTTAATACCCAAATATCCTTTTGGTTGTGTTTAATCAAGCCGAAAAGAAAAACTGGCCTTTAGCTTCGTGCTGTCGGTCATTGTGTACCAGGTGTGTGTGCGGTTTTTCCAGTGCTCCGGCCCAGGGACGGGAAGGATGTGATGAAATCATTTCGTTAAACCGAGACAACTCCGTATCTGGGCCGGCGCGTCAAACAGGGTGCCCGGTGTGCGCCAGGCCAATCATCAACCGCACCAGAGCGGTGATGATCAGGCCAGCCAGCATCGCCAGAAAACCTTTGGGGGTGCAACAATGGATAATCAGCGGAGAGTGCTTCATTTCGTGCAGGGTTGCCATGAACAGGAAAACACCGGCAGCCAGGGAGAGTATGATGGCTTTTGTTATCAAGGCTCCCTGGCCCTTCAAATAGACATGCACATCCGCGCCGAGGAGTATGCCCAAGGGAGTGGCACAGGCAAACAATCCAAATAGAGCATACGCCCGAGTTCGAGAGAGGGTGCTGCGCACTATGGCCAGGGCCAAGGCAAACGCGGCGCTTCCCTTATGGGCCATGATGGCCCCAAAAAGCAAAAGCGCTGAGGCGGCGTCGCTGATACCCAAGGCCGTGCCGAGCAGGAAGGATGGTACGGCGATCATCACGGTTATGATGACCGGAATCACTGGTGAGGATGGCTGCCCTGTCTCGGCTTCTTTGGCCGTTTTCCCGTAAGCGACATGGCTTAGGGCCACAAGGAATAAGAAGGCAACGATGGCGAGCGGCGCGGCAATCGGGTAGTTAATATGGGGATACGCCCGGCCGAACAAATGCAGAGCGTTGGGAAGCATAATGATGAGCGACAGTGCCAGAAAGACGCCTGCTGCAAAGGCTTGACCAAGTGACAGGCCCATCGGTGTTTTTGTCATTTTCCGCTGTGTCAGAGGAAAGTAGCCGCCGGCCAATGTGGCCAGAAGTATGCAGATGATCGATATGAGCTTAAATTGTGTTAGCAAGTCTTGCATTGCGAATCCTCCTTCAAGCAGTTTTCTACTTAATTTCAGGGGCCTTGGAATTTGTACCGCCCATTTTGCCAGCCCATCCTGGTTTCCGGCTGAATATCGTTGTTTCCAAGCCAGGATATGTTCCGCTCCAAGGGATCATAATGTTTCCACTTGCCATGTACCAGGATCAGCGGCGCTGACGTCATTTCATCGCGGCCGCACCGCATGAGGCGGTCGGCAGCGATCATGGCCCCCATGAAGAAGCCGTATTTTTCAAGGGCCTGCCGGCTATATTCCGAGCATGACGGGTACATTTGGCATTCCCCCTGCCTGACTGAGGAGAGGTGGTCCAACGGGCCCCGGTAGAATTGGACAATGGCCAGGAGAGGATTGAACCTGATTTGTGGTTCTTTCTTTGCATCGCCTGTCATTAGGCAGGAGCACAACAAACCCATCATCAAGGAGTAGATTATCGCTCGTTTTTTCATGTCTATTGCAAAAGTCCCGGATAGAGATAGGGAATGCCTTTTGGAGCAGCGGGCCTGTCTTCACATGAATGGTTCGTGGAAAAAGACACTATTTCTGGACTGCCGAAAAGGCTGCGGCGACTTCTTCCAGATTTTCAGCCCAGTTCTCTGGCCATGTCGATCAACGCCTTGAATTCCTTATTTTTGATCCTCCCTCACCCCGTATTGAGCGTTTAGGTACTTGCTATCAGGAATTAATACATCGTAATACCGCTGTTAGTGCCCACAATGCCAGAAGTCAAGCGCCTTTTTTAAAGGCGCACCTGGCTTTTTGTGCGGTTGGTTTCTCCCAATGCCGGCTTTTCCATGTGATACCGCCATCTTAGAGGATTCGCCTGTTAAAAGAAGCTATTTATATTTTGATGCCCTAACATAAATTATCACATAGAAGTTGTTTTTTAGCTTCTTTTCTCTTTACAAAAAGATATAGAGTCTCTATTTTTCAAGAAGTCATCTTTACAAGAAATGACAGGTACTCCGTTGTGAGATAATGGGAACATTGTGAAAATCAATGACGGACCCGCCGCTGTAACCGGGGATGAACGCCGCAGACAAGCCACTGTTACAATACGGGAAGGCGCGGCAAGTAAGATGATCCGGAAGTCAGAAGACCAGCCTGTCTGAATAGGTGTCTCCTGTTTTCAGGAAGCACGTACCGTTTCAGCGAGGATTTGAAAGCGGAAATCCAGATAGAAATTCTGTCTGGATTTTTTTATTGGAACGTCTAGCAGCTTAAGGAGAAACTGATGAGAAGAATGATGCTCGGTACGGTTTGTCTTGTGGCCTTTTATGTGCTCTCTTCCCCGGCCCTCGCCCATTTTCAGATGATCTACACCCCTGATATGGCTCGGACAAGGGGCGGAAAAATCGACCTCAAGCTCGTTTTCACCCATCCCTACGAGGCCGGACACACCATGAACATGGCCAATCCGGAATATTTTTTCACCATCCACAAAGGAAAAAAGAAAGACTTGCTGGCCACTTTGACCCCCATCACCTGGACAAGCCTCACCAATTCCGCCCAGGCATGGGAAACAAGCTATAAACTCAGGGGGATGGGAGACTGGCTGTTCTGTCTGAAACCCGCGCCCTATTTTGAGGAAGCCGACGGGATCTATATCCAGCAGATCGCCAAAACCGTGGTGAATGTGGCCGGCCTGCCAACGGACTGGGACGCGGAGGTGGGACTGGAGGCGGAAATCGTTCCCTTGAACAAACCCTATGCAATGCTTACCGGGAACGTGTTCCGGGGCATCGTAAAAGGGGGAGGGAAACCGGTTCCCTTTGCTGAAATTGAGGTTGAATATGTGAATCATGTTCCTAAAATGGCTGAAAACGCCTTTGCCAAGGAAAAAAATGCCCAAACGGATGCGGCTTTCATGTGGCCCACCACCATCAAGGCCAATGCTCAGGGTGAATTCTCCTACGGTTTTCCCAAAGCAGGCTGGTGGGGATTTTGTGCACTGGGCGCAGGCCCCGCAAAGGCATTTAATGGTAAGAAGCTGTCCCAGGATGCCGTGATCTGGGTGGAAGTCACGGACATGAAATAGATATGATTTGAGGGAGTCACCCCGTCATGCACATATCGGAAGGCGTTATTTCGGCACCCGTTCTTTTGAGCAGTGGCGCCTTGACCATCGTAGGCACTGCCATCGGGCTAAGAAAGCTGGACTATGACCGTATGGCCCAGGTGGGGATCTTGTCAGCGGTCTTTTTTATGGCCTCTCTGATTCATGTCCCCATCGGCCCTTCCAGCGTGCACCTGTTGCTCAACGGCATTCTAGGGCTTTTACTGGGGTGGGGGGCGTTTCCGGCCATCCTGGTGGGGTTGGCGCTTCAGGCCATGTTTTTCCAGTTCGGGGGGATCACCGTTCTCGGGGTGAACACCCTGAATGTGGCCGGTCCCGCCGTCCTCTGCTTTTACCTGTTCAACCGGCTGGTTCATAAAGACACGAAAATTGCCGTTGTAGCGGCTTTTTCCTGCGGTGCCCTTTCGGTTTTCCTGACCTCGGTCATGGTGGCCCTTTCCCTGATCTTTACCGAGGAGCGTTTCTTTGAAGTGGCGGTCCTGGTGATTACCGCCCACTTACCCGTGATGATCATAGAAGGGATCATCACGGCGTTCTGCGTCGGTTTCCTTAAAAAAGTGCAGCCGGACTCCCTTCCCAATTTTTAGAAAACAGGGGGCGTGTCTGCACGAAACCCATAAGATGATGAGGGGTATATCAATGATGTTGAATAAAATTACAGGCCGCTCCCTACAGGTGTTTGCGCTGCTGGTTGTTCTGCTGGTGCCGGCCGGGCAGGTTCTGGCCCACAAGTTTTTTGTAACGGCCTGGGTAGAGGAAGGATCCGTCTTTGTTGAAGCTGGGTTTGGAGACGGATCAATGGCCCGTAATGCGAAGATCATTGTGTTTGATGACGCGGATAACCGGCTGCTGACCGCGGCCACCAATGATCAGGGCGAGTATTCATTTAAAATTCCTCAAAAAAGTGCGTTGAAACTGAAGGCGAACGCCGGTATGGGACACCAGGCAGAGGTTCTCATTCCCATAGAAGAAGTGGAAGCAGGCTTTGTGGGAGAAAGTGGTATCCCGTCTGTTCCGGGCAAACCTGAAGCGGTTCCGGCCCAGGTGAAGGCGTCAACTGCCCCTTGCGCGGTTGCCGGGGTTTCACCGGAAGAAATCCGGGCCATTGTGGAGAAATCCCTGGACAAAAAACTGCGGCCCATTGTCCGGAAACTGGCGTCAAAAGATAAAAGCGGACCGGATTTCAAAGATATTGCCGCCGGCATCGGGTATATCTTTGGGCTGGTGGGCGTCGGGACGTATTTCAATTACCGGCGTAAGAAGCAGAATTAGGAAAGGGATTCCATGCTGAGCGAATCCTTTGCCAAAGGTGCTTCCACGCTCCACCGTCTCGACCCCAGACTGCGGATTGTGTTTGCGACCCTGTTCTCATTCCTCCTGGCGGTTTCCAAATCCTTCCCTACCATTGTTGCCGGTCTGGTTTTGTCCATTGTGATGCTCGGGCTTTCCAGGATCTCTCTCAAGGCGGCAGCCAAGCGGCTGACCATTATCAACGGGTTTAACCTGATCCTCTTTGCACTTTTGCCCATTACCTTTGAGGGAACGGTGCTGTACCGTTTAGGCCCGGTGGACTTCACCCGGGAGGGGGTGATCCTGGCAGCCCAGATCACCCTGAAGTCCAATGCCATCCTTTTGGCCTTCATCGCCCTTGTGTCCACCATGACCATTGCCACCCTGGGCAATGCCCTGAACCGCATCCACATCCCCGAAAAGATCGTGTACCTGCTGCTCATTGCCTATCGGTATGTATTTGTTCTGGAACAGGAATACCTGCGGCTGACAACGGCCATGAAGGTGCGGGGATTTTCGCCCAAAACGGATCTGCACACCTACCGCACCTATGCCTATCTGTTTGGGATGCTACTGGTCCGGGCGTCGGCAAGGGCGGATCGGGTATACCAGTCCATGCTCTGCCGCGGGTTCAAGGGAAAATTCTTCTGCATTCGCCGATTTTCGTTTTCACGGTTCGACCGGATCTGGTCGGTTGTACTGCTACTGATCTTGTTGCTATTGGGAAATCTGGAATGGTTGAAACCAACGATCCTCGATCAGATGATCTTCTGATTGATCTGAAAAGCATCTCTTTTTCCTATCCGGGCCGGGGCCGGGTCCTGGACCGTTTGGACTTTGCCCTGGGCAGGGGTGAGCGTCTGGGACTGATAGGGCCTAACGGCAGTGGAAAATCCACGTTCCTGCACTTGCTCATGGGACTGCTAAAGCCTGACTCAGGCACCATCAGGATATTTGGAAAAACCATGGCGGGAGAAAAAGATTTCCGGCAAGCCCGGCAACGGTTGGGTTTTGTATTTCAAAACGCCGATGATCAGCTCTTTTGTCCGACCGTGATCGAGGATGTGGCCTTTGGGTTGCTGAACATGGGCAAAACACCGGAAGAGGCGGTTCTACTTTCCAGGCAAATGCTCAAGGCCCTGAACCTGAACGGTTTTGAGGATCGGATCACCTACAAGCTCTCCGGCGGGGAAAAAAAACTGGTATCCCTGGCCACGGTCCTGGTCATGGAGCCCGAGGTGCTTCTGTTGGACGAGCCCACCACCGGCCTTGATGAAGAGACCGTGGCGCGGACAATTGAAGTGCTCAATAACCTGGAAATCGGCTATGTGGTGGTTTCCCACGAATTCGACTTCCTGGCACGGACCACCAGGGATATTTTTGCCATGCGGGACGGACAGATCCGGTTTAAATGCCGCTCGGATCACTTTGGGCCGCGGAAAGGAGGGCTGCCGTGGCCCGGCAGGATAGGGCAGGCACGGGGGCCTGCCCCTACGTAAGGGCAACCCCCTGTGGTTGCCCGGAAAAAAAGGACAATGTCATGCACGATTTCGACCGCAATTCCATATCATTCTCGGAATGGGAGAAAAAGAAACACCGGCACGGTGTTCATTCCCATGCCGATCATCAAAGCCGTGGTTCGGCGTCAGAACATCACCATGAGCATAACGGTCACTCCCACGGCCATGATCATCCCCATGGAGATCCGCACTCCCATCATCATCATGATCATGACATGGTTACGGTGGCCGGCAATCATGATCATGATCATCCGGACACGGCTTATGAGGATCATTTTCATGATGCCCATGATCATCGCCACAACGGCCGGTTCAGCAGGGAGCGGGTTTTCAACCACCTGCATGAGCATAAACATGTATTTTACCATTCCCACCACCATACCCATGACCCGGAACACCGGACCCTGATCCACAAGGTGTTCAAGGACCCTGTACGGGACTGGTTCGCCGTGGGAGTGATGGTGCTGATGATCGTGGCCGGGTATTTCCGCTGGCTGCCCGGCCAATTGTCCGGCGGTATACTGGTTTGCGCTGCTGTCATCGGGATTTTTCCGGCCCTGAAAAACGCTTTTTTTCAGAGCATATTAGAACGACGCCCCTGCCCTGAACTGGGTATCTGCGTTGTGCTCATGGCCGGTCTCTTTTCCGGCTTTTTGATTGAAGTCGCCCTTTGCTCCCTGTTTTTGCTCATGGGCAGCTTCTCGCGTCTTGATTTTTCATGGAAGGGTCGATGATGCACGATATTGCAAGAGACGAAGCTGGCGTTCCCGTCACCATACCGGTGGATTCGCCCTCAAGGGATTCCCGAATTGATCGCTTCATTGCGCAGTATCATGCCTTTATGGCGCCTTCGGTGTGCCTGGTGCTGGCTCTTTTCGCCTGGATCACGGGGGAACAAACGCCCGTTGGCACCTATACGGCCATGGGGGCCGTGGCCCTGGCCGGGTATCCCATCTTGCGCAATTCCGTTGTTTCCACCATCACCAATAAAAAGCTCAACGCTGAAGTTCTGGTATCCATTGCCTTGATTGCATCGGTATGGGTGGGGGAATATGTGGCCGGCGCCATGGTGGCCCTCATGATGAACGTGGGAGAATTGCTGGAAGACCTGACCATTGCCCGGACCGGACGGGCCATCCGGTCGCTCATGGACCTGGTGCCTGAAAGGGCAAGAGTGCTCAGAAACGGCCGGGAGTTGGAAGTGAATATTGATGAAGTGAGAATCGGTGATATTGCGGTTGTGCATCCCGGTGAGAGAATCCCGGTTGACGGTACCATCACCAAAGGTCGGGGTGAGGTGGACCAGGCCCCCATTACCGGAGAGTCCATGCCGGTTACCAAAGGGCCCGGGGATCCGGTTTTCGGCGGCACTATCAATCAGCTTGGCGCGCTTCGGATCCAAGTCACCCGGGTGGGAGAGGACACCACCCTTTCAACAATCATTCATCTGGTCCATAGGGCCCAGGCAGAGAAACCGCCCATTGAGCGGATTGCCGACCGGTTTGCCGCCTGGTTCACGCCGGTAATACTGGCCCTGGCCGCCCTGGTATGGGGAATTACCGGTGAAGTGCTGCGGGCCGTTACGGTTTTGGTGGTGGCCTGCCCCTGTGCCATGGTCATCGCCGCCCCCACGGCCGTTGTTGCCGGGATTGGAAATGCCGCCCGAAAAGGGATTCTCATAAAGGGCGGTGCCGTACTGGAAACCATCAGCAGGCTTACCGTATTCGCCTTTGATAAGACCGGGACCCTCACCTACGGCATGCCCATGGTTAAAACCGTGGCGGCATTCGAAGGCTTCTCCTCCAGGGATGTCATTGGCCTGGCCGCTGCAGCTGAGAAATCTTCGGGTCATCCCCTGGCCCGCGCGGTTTTAGATCATGCGGAGGCGCTGAACCTGGCTGTTGCTACACCTGATGAAACCCAGGTGATAGTGGGCCTGGGGGTGAGGGCCCGGAGGGGAGAGCAGGAAATCCTGGTGGGCAATCCGGCATTATTTGAAGAAAAAGGGATCACACTGCACGGCCCGGCCCGTGCTTTGCTTGGACAGACCACCGAAGCCGGCATGACGGGAGTTCTTGTGTCAGTGGACAACCGGTTGGCCGGCGGCATTGGCATTGCCGACACCTTGCGGCCTGAAGTGGGCAGTGCCGTAAAGGATCTGAGGCGCCTTGGCATCAACAGGGTGATCATGCTCACCGGCGATACAGTCAAAGTGGCCCGGAGTGCACTGGCCGGAGCCGGTCTGGACGACATTGCCGCCGACCTGATGCCTGATCAGAAACTCTCCTACATCAACCGCCTTCGTTCTTCCGGAGAAATCGTGGCCATGGTGGGGGACGGCATCAATGACGCCCCGGCACTGGTGGAGGCGGATGTGGGAATCGCCATGGGATCAATTGGTACGGACACGGCCATTGAAGCCGCTGATATCGCCCTGACAACAGATGACCTTGGCCGGGTCTCCGAGGCCATTGCCCTGTCCCGGCAGACCCTGAAGGTCATCAAACAGAGTTTTGCCATTTCCATCGGAATCAATGTTCTGGCGTTGATTTTGGCCGGTACAGGCGGGATCGGACCTGTTGCCGGCGCCTTCATCCACAACATCGGAAGCGTGATCGTCGTGGGCAACTCCTCACGCCTGATCGGTTACCGATTCAAGAAAACGGCCCAGAACCGGTAAGCTGTTGGCGCTGTTTTCGGTATCAAGCAATCCGGTATCCCACTATTTTATTTGATAATGCAGCAAACGGCTTGCGTCTTTAAAGACCGGAAGCGCCTTCATCAGAGTATAACGTAGCCAGCCAATGGTCTTCCACGCTTCAAAATCCACATACTTTCTTGAGGAAAGAAGTGCCAATTTTTCATCCCAGGATTCCATTTCTCTATCATCATCACATCCGAATATAAACTTTGCGTCCAAAAATTTAACGGTATCGTGCCGGTGTGAATTTTTGCACATCCAGGAACTGACCACATCAAACAGTATTTCACTGTGTTTGAACCTGGCTGCAAGCTCCTGGAATACCTGCCTCACCCTTTCCTTTTCGAAATACATCAACACACCTTCGACAACAAAGAGAAATGACGCAGACGGATGCTTCTCTTTTAGTCCGTCCATCCATTCAGTCTCAAACATCGAGGCGGAGATATAAGGGTTGCCTGATGATTCCGGCAGGAGTTTCTTCCGCAATTCCATGACCTCTGTCAGGTCCAGCTCATAAGTAACCGTTTGGCCGGTCACCTCCTTCCCGAGACGCAAAAAGCGGGTATCCAGGCCGCAGCCGATATTGACGACGACAGGATCCGCCGTCTTCCCAACAAATGTCCTTGTGACCCCATCAAAGTAACTCGCGCGAAGCGCTACTCCCACGGAACTCTGAACCGCTTTGGCGTATTTTTCAAAGCCATAATCGATCTTATCTACCATCTCACAAGCGAAGGGATCTTCATAGAACCCGCCCCTTCTTCTGCTTTCATTGCACTTCATCATCAGCGGGATGTAGAGCGTCTCTGCCACGTTGTTCCGAATGTTGTTTCTGATTTTAGGACTATCCATGCCAAGCTCCTTGTTAAAGAAATATCCCCTTGAATCGGCCCCTGTTTTTCCAGCCTTTCGTGACGGTGCCTGGTACGACCATCCATAAAACGGCATACCAGCAGTTTGACGCCATCCCGGATGAACATCCAAACCAGTCCGATCAGCGCCCAAGGTGGCTTCCGAATGATACTGCCCATGCCCAGTCCGCACATGAAAACCGACACCATCCGTGTGCCGACGATGGTGCAAAACAGCGGCATGTAGGACCTTGGCGGACGTAAACAGCACCTGCTCGTTCGCGTAACAAACAGGAATTGCCAACGAGGCCATCATTTTGTTTGGCAACTAAATCATTGTTAGTGCTTACTTACTTCATATTCCGCCATTTGTCAATTGCTAACGGCTTTTCCTGGGTCATCAAAACAGGGAAAGGGCGACGCTTTCAACTCAGCCTGTTCAGAAAAAGGGGCAAGAGAAAGTCCATGAAAATCGTGGCGGCAACAATGGGCGTATCCTCGGTACTGTCAGGCTAAATGTTGTTTCAGAAAGCGATTAATGAGGTCTTATAAAGCTTTCTACTTCAAATAGTATTGTATTAATCAAATTTATTTTGATATGCTAAACTTAAGGCCACACACGAACAACCGTGTGAAAGTGTTTTGGTGCCACGCTTCCGAAGGCGCGTCGCTTAAACACCATTAAGGATCTGGGCCATGGACGATTCCCGCATTCAAGAAATGTGAAGCAATGACAAAGAGCACAAAAATCTGTCTGTTGTTAATGGGCCTAATCGTTGGGTGGTTGATCCGGGCTTCGCCGGGATGGAGTTCTGATATCACAGAGCAATTTTCCGTCGGAGGTGTTCTTGCGGGAATCGTCCAGTATCAGAGCCTTTCCGGTACCTCCGGTTATGAAAACCTAATAAGGGGACTCATCCCCTTTCAACCGCAGTTTTCTTTCACCCCGACCAAAAACGATCAGTTGTTTGCCAAACTCGGCTTTGCAGCCGGAAACGGATTAATGGAGGGTGGCGCGTCCCCTTTTGTGCTGGCCCCATGGGGTGGCGATACCGAGGATGGTGTTAAAGACGTTTACGGACGAAACAGAGGCTACCTTCTCACCGCCTGGTTCATGCACACCTTTGATTTTTTCGACAACAATTCTCTGTCGCTCACCGGCGGGATCATTGACGCAACGGATTATATTGATACCAATGCCTACGCCAATGACGAGTACAACCAGTTTCTCAACCAAGCCTTTGTCAACGGCCCCAACTCATTCGTGCCCTCTTACGACATTGGAGGGGTTGTTCAGTGGGATTTTCACGGATTCAGCGCCATTGGTGTCGGCATGGCCGTGGGCAGCAACGGAGAAGAAGGGGATCTGGACGAGCCCTATAGTTTTTGCGGTCTTCAGTTGGGTTACAATCTGAAAACAGGCTTGGGGAAGGGAAACTACCGCGTCATGGTCGATAGCACCAGCAAAGATTTCAGCGCCGCAGAGGAAAACAAGAGAAAGTCACTTCGCTCCATCACCCTTAGCTTTGACCAGGAATTTGGAGACATACTAGGGGCCTGGATTCGGTTGTGCTGGCAGGACAAAGGTTCTGTTATCACCTGGGGAGATCTCTATTCCGGAGGGCTGTACATCAGTGGTAAGCTCTGGGACCGAAGTCAGGACAACATTGGCATCGGATTCGGGCATCTGAGGGCCGGAACCGAAGATCTCGATTATACCGATGTCTTTGAAATCTATGGGCGGTTCTGCCTAAATGACATCTTTGCCATCACAGGGGACATTCAGTACATGAAGGACGAAATGTATGAGGGTGACAGCCCCAGCGGCTGGATTTTTGGTCTTCGGGCCACCGCAGAATTCTGATTACAGGAGGGATGCTTGGTTTCTACCTGATGAGGACAAGTTTTCTGAATACAAAAATCGTTTGAGGACCGTCCACCCAATAGGCTTTGTGTCCTATATGATCCAACGCTTCTGAATATTTCGCAGACTGATCAGAAAGAGCCCTACGGAGAAAACGATCAGCAGTGCAAAATCCAACGGCATGGGCATCGTATTCCCAGTGGTGAAAGCACCGTGCAGAATGTCGGCGCCGTAGGTGGGTGGAAGCACGTAGGAAAGCGGTCTAAGGAAAAGGGGCAACGCTTGAATGGGAAAGAACAAACCGCAAAGAAATATCATGGGAAAGCGGAAAAAGTTGGAAAAGGTCTGGGCCTCGAAGACTTCTTTGACGGAAACCGCGATAAAGAGGCCCAGGAAAGTGGAGGTCACGGCAAGAAGAAAAACGGCAGGTATAACGGCCCACCATGTGGTTCCAGAGAGATCGGTTAGCATTGCCGCAAGGACGATGGGTATGAAAGCGTTGGCCATGCCAAACAAAATCGCTCCCGAAGTCTTTGCCAGCATCAGGAGTTCCAGGGGAATGGGAGCCAGCAGCAGCCTGTCGAATGAGCGCCCCTTCTTTTCAAAGGTTACGGTTACCGACAGCATGGATGTGGTTCCGAAGAGGATGGAAACAACCACCACCCCTGGAAGCATGGAAAGAATGCTCTCTAAACCACTGCCCGACTTAATGAAGAACATCCCCGTCCATGCAAGGGGGAAGATCAGGCCCCAACTGATATTGGGCGGTTTGAGGTAATAGGCACGCATGTCTTTCAACAGGATGTTCCAGAAGGCAATCCACCATTTCATGAGTCGCCACCTCCTTTCTTCTCTTTCTCTTCACGCATGGCGGCAGCCTCAATGCCTGTGATCTGAACGAAAACTTCCTCCAGGGACGGTTGCATGCGCCGGGCCTCATCCACCTCGATCCCCTGATCTTCCAGAAAGCGCACCAGGGGCCCGACGCGAATTGGTTTGTTGGCCTCCACTCGAATCAGTCCCCCTGTGAGGTCCTGAAATGTCAGCTTGGGAAAGTTTTCCGCCAGTCTGTCATTCAAGGCCGGCTCCGAATCCGAAACAGCAAGCTGCATGACCTGCTTTTTCTCGACCGGTTGGATCAAGCGGTGCACCGTATCCGTTCGAACAACTTTGCCTTGCACGATAAAAGCAATCCGGCTGCAAAGCCTTTCGGCTTCCTCAATGTAGTGGGTGGTCAGAAAGACGGTCGTTCCCGCACGATTCAAATCGGCGATGAGCTTACGGATTTGTCGGGCGCTGGCAACGTCGATGCCGGTGGTGGGTTCGTCCAGGAACAGAATGGGAGGCTTGTGAATAATGCCGGCGGCAATGGTGAGTTTGCGTTTCATCCCCTTGGAATACCCGCCAAACTTCCTGTTTGCCGCATTGGCCAGCCCCAAATCCTCCAAAAGCCTTTGTGCACGGGCTTCACGCTCCCTTTTTCCAATTCCGTAAAGCGCTGCACAGAAACACAGGTTGCCGAAGCCTGTCAGCTCCGGATAGAGGTTGCTTTCGTCCGGGACCACACCGGTAAGAAACTGGGCCGCTTTGGGATTTTCCGCGCAATCAATACCTGAGATCTTGAACCTGCCTTTGTTAGGGCGGGCCAGACCTGTGAGCATGTTGATGGTGGTGGTTTTGCCGGCACCATTGGGACCGAGAAACCCGAAAAGCTCCCCCTTTCGAACTTCAAAGCTTACATCGGCGACCGCCTGAACATCTCCAATTCGCTTGGCCAAGCCATCCACTGAAATGGCACTCGCTTCGTTATCCCTCATTCCCCTCAGTTCCTCTGCCTGACATCGCCTTTCAGTTGGGTTTTTCAGTTAGAATTTCCTGCAAACCAATGAATCGCACCGACATCAGTTCACCGGACTGAAAGACTTTATTTCTCATCCAGCCATGCGATTTCACCGCTTTTGGGCTTCATCAACGACGGCGCCTTTTGGCCTCCTTTACACAAGCGTGGGTTGCCCGGGCCACATAGGGCGGTGCTGATTCCGGATAAGGCGCTACGCTGCTAACATTGATTTCACAAAGAACATAGGTATCTTCACCTGATGGCTTCCTGGGCCCGAATAGAAAATCGCAGTCCCAGATCACGGGCAAGCTTTTGGTTTCAATGCCGAGTCGTCGCTGCATTTCGGGCACCCACTCTTTTTCCACTTTACGTTTCAATCCCCGAAATTCCGGCATGTTGGGAGGATGGTACAATCGAGGCCCCGGTTGAGGCGCTTCTGATGGGGGTGAACCTTTAGCAGCCGGAAAAAAAGCATTAACGGCTTGATGTCCGAACCCGACAATTTCATCATGGACCAAATAGCAGCGTACCATGCCTTCAGGCAGACGTTCCTGATAAACCTGGTTGATCATTTTCCCATGGTTCGAAAAGTAGGGGGCACAAATGGCATAAAACGCTTCCAATGAGGTCTCCTCTTCCGTACTGCCCCGTTTGGCATGACGAACGCGAACACTGGTTTCGGGTTGCGGCCCGGAATCGTTCTTCATCGCTTCCACCTTCCATACCCCGTTGCCGCCGTTACCGCGGTATTGTTTGAGCACGCGGGCCTTACCTGACGCCAAGCTGGCAGGCAGCTCTCTGCGCAGCTGTTCAATACTGGTATATAATTGTGTATCGCATCCCCATTCCATTTCACGTGTCCGATATAGGACTTCTTTGGTTCCCATTTTCAGGATAATATCCGGATGAGCACTGACATAGATCCCTGCATCGGCGACTTCCAGCAGCATGGCGTCTAAGATCGACCGGTCACGTCCGTCCTGAATCGGATTCATCCAGACCAGAACCACATCAACACCCAGGAGCTGCTGACGAACTTCCTCTGAGAAATCATCGCCATATACCGCCGGCTCGGCATGTATCTCCAATCCGGCCAAAGCTTGAAATATGGAAGACAAACGATTGTTCTCGGGCGTGGCGTTCTGCCTTGCCTCATGGTCTCCGGGATATAGAATGGCGACCTTTCCGTATCGATTATTTGTCATACGGCATGCTCCATCATAGATTTCCAAATCTAATGCAATCCAGACGAAAAAAAAGGTCTCTTTTCACAATAAGACGGTCTGATGAAAACACTCTCTCATAATGCTTGTTACCGTCCGAAAGCCTGGCCGGCTTCAAAACGTCAATATTTTGTCCGCATTCCGCATCATTATTGCCAGGTTCTCGGATATCGCTTTTTCAACAACCCTCCTCCATGATGATGGGCCTTGCGGGTTTTTTGGTCCGGGGCTTCTTCTCTCTCTTTTTGTGAGAGGGCTGCGCTGGGCCTGTCTTGAGCGAGTCATAAACCGGGAAACCCGCGTCGATCCATGCCTGACTCCCACCCTTGAGATTCCTGGGGTTTTTGAATCCCTTCCTCTCAAGGATCCCCACGGCCATACTGGAACGATAGGCGGAGTTGCAGACCGTCACCACCGGTTCTTCCGGGTCAAGTTTCTTGGACAATCGGGAGA
>JANQDY010000090.1 GCA_028278625.1 Thermodesulfobacteriota bacterium | reverse complement strand
ATGTGTTTATCTTGGTACTTTTTTGTTCTGTTTGCATGTTACCGTCGATCGATGTCAAGGAAATTTCTCTCGGCATTGCGAGCTGATATTCAGATTTTTATTTACAACATGTTGTCGTTCGGACGGCCCTAAGGGCCTAAAGGGCCTCCTCCAAATGCCCATGGATCTCTTTCAACCATGCACCCCTTTCTCATAAGCTTCCCATAGAATTTCGATGGGATGATGGACCCTGTAATCCGTCATCTGATGGAACTGCAGGCGACAGCTGAGGCAGTCGGTTGTCAGGTGATTCGGATCGCGCCGCTTTATTTCCTCTATCAACCGGCGCCCCATCTCTATGGAAGTATGATGAAAATCCCGTTTGAAACCCATGATGCCAGCGATGCCGCAGCACAGAAAGCTTCCCCCAAGAGAAGCCATTGCCACATTCGGAATCAGAGACAGCAGTTCCGGATATGGACTGCCGATGCCCTGTTCCCGCAAATGACAGGGCGGATAGTAGAGCATTTGGCCCGGGAACGGTCCGAATTCCCTATTGAGCGCCCCTTCAACAAGCAGTTCCATCAGATATTCGCCGAGATCAAAGGTGTGTTCAGCAACTCTGATGCGTTTCAACGGGTCGATACCGGAAAAATACCCTTCGTCTTTCAGGATATCACCGTAAATTGACTTGTCGAGCCTCTGAAAGGGCACCTCTTTTACCGTCCCCCTGGCGGCATCTTTCACCTTTACGGTTTCATGCACCAAGTGATGCCCCCCAAACCTGGCCCTGAACTGTCCGGGAAGGGTGGATTCAGGGCCTTTCACCCATTTGGGCGGCGTTTTTTTCGGAATTCTCAAATGGGTTTCATCACTGCCCATAACGTCCTGATAGGCCTTTGCATAATAGGCGCTTTTGAGGAGTACGTTTTTCAACACATAACCGCAGGTGGGGCAGGAGCAGACCACATCATACCCCTCTTCGACTGCCTCGGCCAGTTGTGAAACCGTGCGATCCGCAAAGAGCAGGGTCTGTTGCCGGTCCCCTTCCAGCATGCTCGGCATGCCGCAGCAGTTCTGCTCCGGATAGTAGACCTCAACATGGTTTCGCTTGAGGACCCGAACCGCGGCCTTTGGGACATCCGGAAAGAGATACCTGGCGGTGCAGCCCGCAAAATAGGCCACCCGCCGTTTTTTCTTCGGAGAGGATTTCCGGCCCAGATTCTCTTTTTTGGCCCATGACGGAAAACTCTCTTTGGGGAATACCGGAAGTCTCCGTCCGGGATGTATCCCGACGGACCTTTTGATAAGACCTGAGGCGGGCCGGTTCTGAAGGAGAAGATTGGAGAGTCCGGGAATGGCGCAGCAGATCTTTCCCACTCTCTCCACATCCTCAAGGGTTCGAATGTAGGGGGCGAGGCCGTCCCTGTCTATAAAAAGGGTTTTGGCGGCGATGATATCTTCCCGGATATTGGCGCAGGGGCACAACGCGCAGTAATTGCACAGATCCGCCAGTTGCCGCAATTCCTCTGATGTTATTTCTCTTCCGGATCTTTCGGCCGCATCCCACAACTTGTACATTTCCGGAAAAAAGAGACAGCTGTTATCATCCATCAGGTCGCGGCAGCAATCACAATCGGTGCATGCATCAACCACCTCTTTCATCTTCTGTTCAGGTTTGTCCAATTGAGATCTCCATGCGAATGGTTTGGTTCATTCTTATCCTACCTACCATCCCTCCCCACAGTTTCCCGGTATTCACGGGGTGTTTGCCCGGTCCAGCGCCTGAAGGCGTGGTTAAAGGCGCTTTGCTCGGAAAACCCCAGCAAGAAGGCCACGTCACAGAGGGTGGTATCCGGTTTTCCCAAGAAACGCTTTGCCAGCCGTTTCCGGGTGTCATTGACGATTTCCCTGAAGCTGCTCCCCTCTTCCTTGAGCAACAGCTGCAATTTGCGCACGCTGACAGCCAGATCTCTTGAAATAGTGGCGATTCTCGGCTGCCCACCCATCAAAATCGTTCTCTCAACCAGCGCCGTTACCTTTGGTGTGATATTACCTTCAGTGGTCAACCCTTTCATCAGGTCCCCGGCCAGGGATTCATGTGCCGACAAATAGGCCGGATCAGCGCTGTGAATGGGTTGCTCCAGGGAATCCTTTCGAAATACCAGCCGTTCCCTTGAGCATCCAAAACGCAGGGGCGCCTCGAAAACGCGCGCCAGCTCCGAAGTAGATGAAGGTTTCCCATGACAAAAGGCCGCTTCCATAAGGGGTATCTTGGTGGCCGACAGGGAATTAAGGCTCCCGTAAATGACGGCAAATGTTGATTCAGCGTGGTGCCGTTCCAACGGCAATTCGGGATATTTCCGGTCCAGCAGGCAATGGACCGTCTCTCCCATGGTCACCGCCCGTGGCTGGACCATGTCTGACATGAGGGAGTGGTACCGGAAGAATTTCTGAAGCGCCACGGCAAATGTGGGACTGTAGCGCATGACGGAAAAGAGTAAATGGCTCTGCGCCAGATGAATGAATGCCTCTCCCAGGTGCAGTCCAAAATCAGGATCATTGGCCGCCGCTCTTGCCGCACGCCACAAACGGTTGACCGTTGTGACCGGAATCCGCTGTTTCATCCGACTGCGACGGATGCCGGAAACCTCCTCAAGCATTTCGGGATCGATCTTTCGATACTCCAGATAGGTAAAGAGCATCCGCACCATGTCCGCCGAAGCGGTGGCGCTACGGTATGGATCCGGTGATGTCTTTTTTTCCATCTGCGTATTCAATCAACTCTAATGCGTAAAAGCGCAAGACGACCGTTGAACAACCCATTACATTAAAAGCAGCTTTCTATTCCCCGGTTCTCCTGTATAGGAAAGCCCAAGGAATAAATCAACAACGCTTGTCATCCCACGGAAGGAATTTAAGGAATGAAAACCGTAACGACCCTCACAATCCGCTCATTTCACACCGACTGTTTCGGGCATGTCCACCATGCCCGTTACGTGGAATTGCTGGAAGAAGGCCGCTGGTCTTACATGGAGGCCCATCCCCACGTTGCCGCGTCCCTCGGAAAAGAACGTATCGACCATGCCGTGGTCCATTTGGAGATTCGTTATCAGAGCGAAGCGAGACTGGGGGACCGCATCAACATCGAAACCCGGGTTCAAAATGCCCGCCGCCACGGCATCACCATACGGCAGGTGATAACCAATGAAAGAACCGGAAAACAAATGCTCACCGCGGATGTCACGAACGTCTTTTACAGGGGCAAACCACGGAACAAAGTACCGACGGATGATCCGGTTTTCAAATCCTGGGAGGATCTGCAGAGGGTTCTTTTAAAAGGGACCCAAAAGGAGGAGGAAAAATGAACACTCATATGTTGAATGGCATCTGGCGGTTCATGTTCAAGGTGCCGCCCGCTTTGTGGGAAAAGCAGATCAAGAAGCACCGGCGGCGGGTTCGGGAGGACCTGGATTTCATGACCCCCGGGCACCGAAGCGTTCACCATTTCACGGTACGCGCCCTGCCGGGACGGTCAACGCCTTTGCCGGCAAAGGAGATTGCCAGGGCCCTGGACTTTGACATGGCCAGCGTAAATGAGATGCTGGCGGACCTTGAACAACACATGACCTTTCTGTTCCGCAATAAAAGCGGCGCCGTTACCTGGGCATATCCCGTCACCGTGGAAAAGACGCCGCACCATCTCACATTTGACGACGGAACCACCTGCTTTGCGGCCTGAGCGGTGGACGCATTTGCGGCGCCCTTCGTGCAAGGGCGATTACAGAACAAAAGACTATCCGTAACCGTTCGCTCCTCCTGCGCCCACTGCTCGGAACCCATGGAAATGGAAATCACCAGCGACCTCGAAACAACCGTTCACGGCCAAAACGGTATTGCGCCCATCATCTTTATTCCGGACGTCAATGTCCGGACCCTTAAGGAACCGAGCATCATCGAGTCTTTCTGAAAACAGAGTGTTTTCTTCCGGTCGGAAGAACATGCGAGAATCTACCGTAAAAAGACCCACCGCATCCGGGGCGGTTACTTCACCGTGGAACAGATATGCTACATTAACCGCATGATGCAAAGCACGCTTTTCGGATTTGATGACTAGCGCGGTTACGGCCGTGTCAATGGGAGAGATGCGAATTGCCCGATGGAGGGCCGGCCCGGCCATCCAGCACTTGGCGGATCTTACCCGCGAGAACCTCCATTTTTAGCGGTTTTAGGAGAAACTCCCGGACGCCTATGGCTCTGGCTTGCTCACTGTTGAGCCGTTCGCTGAAACCGGTGCAAAGAATGATGGGAATATCCGGGCGGATTTCCAGGAATTCCCGGCTCAAAACGTCGCCGGTCATCCTCGGCATGCTCACATCCGAGATCACCAGATCGAATCTATGGGGATCTTCCATGAAATGCCTGAGTGCTTCCAGGCTGTCCGTTTCCGTTTGAACCCTGTATCCGAGACGCCGTAACATATTTTCAGCAATGGTTCCCAGCCCTACTTCATCATCTATCAACAGGATGCGCTCGGTTCCCCGGGGCAATGCCTCGGCTTGTGTTGGATGCTGATCCTTTTCAACGGATGCGTTGACCCTGGGAAGCAAAACTTCGAAACAGGCGCCTTCCCCCGGTTCACTCTCGACAGTAATGGCACCTTGACAGTCTCTTACAATACCCATCACCACAGCCAGTCCGAGCCCGGTTCCTTCGTCCTGCCTTTTGGTTGTGAAATAAGGGTCGAAAATCCGCTCCAGCACCGCCTTTTCCATGCCATGGCCAGTGTCAAAAACGGTCAATTTGAGGTAGGGGCCAGGGCGCAGGTCAGGTTGCTGAAATTCGGCATCGCTGATTTCCACGTTCGAGAGCCCGAGTTTCAGCACGCCACCGCTCTCCTTCATGGCATGGGCCGCATTGGTACTCAGGTTCATGACAATCTGATGGACCTGTACCGGGTCAGCCAATATCATTCCCGAATCCGAATCGATGTTTACCTGTATATCGATAAATGCCGGCAGGGTTGACCGCAGCATCTTGGCAACCTCCTTTATGATGAGACTCACCCGCAAGGGTTTTCTGTCCATCTCCTGCTGCCGGCTGAAAGCCAGGATCTGCTGCACAAGGTCCGCTGCGCGTTGGCTCGCATCCAGAACCTGCTGCAAGTGTCTTCCGGAGGGACTGTCATCAGGATTCTTCATAATGGCCAGTTCCGTGCATCCGATGATGACACCCAGAATATTATTGAAATCGTGGGCAATGCCGCCGGCCAGCGTGCCGATGGCCTCCATTTTCTGAGACTGCTGCAGCATCCTTTCAAGCCTTCTTCGCCCGGTGATGTCTTTTAGAAAAGCGATGGAGATCATTTTTCCCTTGAGCATGGTCGTTGCCACGGACAGATCGAGAAAAACCGTCAGACCATCCTTTCGAACCCCGCGGACCTCGTAACTGCTTGGAATATCCGCGCCCTGTTGCCGCAGCCGGTAGTTCTTGAGGACCCGTTCCCGGTCCTCTTCATGAATCAACCCAATCATCGAACGGCCTTCAATCTCCTCGGGCCCTTCATATCCTAAAATTTCGGCCATCCGCTGATTGCAGAACAGTATGCGTTGGTCCTGCACCATGACCACGCCGTCGTTGGCGTTCTCTACCAGGATCCGGTACCGCTCCTCACTCTCCAACAGGTCCGCTTCCCGCTTGCCCAGCTCCCTTGCCATGGTATTGAACGCACCTGCAATCTGACCGATCTCATCGGAGGAGGTGATATCCACCGCTTGGTCCAGTCGGCCACCCTTCATTTTGGCCATGGCATTGCGAAGGCCCCAGAGCGGCCGGGTCAGGTGCTGACGAATGAGCACCACCAACAGAACCACCATCACGAGATCAAGCAACAGCACCCGTATCAGAAACGTCCTCATGGCCCCGCTTAGGGACTCCTGCAAATAACGGCGGGTTAAAAAGACCCGCACGGTGCCGATGGGTGTGCTATGCCGGATAATCGGGTGTTCGGCCTCCACATAACGGCCTTTATCCGACGGGATACCGGTGGTGATAATGTCTCCCTTCTCTGATTTCCAGCCGCTGTAGAGTATTCCCGGCTCCCCTTTTTCCCGGACAAGAATGCCCTCAACCGACGGTTTCCTCATTTCCGAACGAATGACGTTTTCAGCCAGTTTCCGGTCATAGTCCCAAACGATTTTGACGAAGCTGAGCGCCAGTCGATCCGCCAGCATTTCTGCTTCTGCTTGAAGCCCCCTTTCCATGTTTCCACGGGCTGAATTGTATTCCCAGAAGCCGAGCAGGCCCAGTGTTACCGTGGTCGTTAACACGACAATGAGGCTCAATTTGGCCAGTATGCTTTGATTGAAAAACTCGAGCAGCTTCATCTTCACGGCTTCTCATTCAGGCGCAAACCATCCGCCTTATTTTTGGGATCAGTATCGGGAGAACACCTGCAGCATAAAAATGTAATCATCCCTCCATCGAATGATTTCCTTCCAAACCTTCTCTTTTTGCCCCATGGAGAGGTGGCTTCTCTTTGAAAACGCAAGATAGTATGCCCGGGAGGCCACCGGTATCCCGTGAATCTCAAGCTTTCCCCTGAAGCGCGGATCCAGGTTCATGGCTTCCGCTACCACGCTTGTGGTAATCACAACGCCTGCGCGGTCACGTATCAGCTTAAGGAAATTCTGCTCATCCTCTCTCACTTCCTGAAAACCTATCCCTTTCTTGTTCAAATCATCTATGACCGGGGCATCCGACAAAAGCCTTATGGGAACGGGAAGCGTCTTCAGATTTCCTTCAAACAGGTAGTTGTTTCCGGCGGCGCTCACGACCACGTAGTCCACCTGCATTATCCGCCACGGAGATTCCATATCATTTTCAGCTCCCGGCGGATAATCGAGGTCCCTGGCCAGAACAGGGTCAAAGGGGACGGCAATCACGCAGTCCACCTTACCTTTGCGGGCATAGGCAATGGCGCGCCTGAAAGGCAAGGACTCGATCTTCGGGGTGATTCCGAGACTGTCAAAGGCTTTTCTTGTGATATCGTAGAGAATGCCGCCCACCTGTTGATCCCGCGTGTAGAGAAACGGGTACCAATTGCGATCGGAACAACCCATTGTAAGATTTTGGGCCATTGCCGCATCTGACAGGAAATAGAGAAGAAGGAAAAGGAGTACCGATTTCATGAAAGTGCTCCCTTTCATTCCTTTCCTCCGGTCGATGGTTCTTTCCACTGCCGGATCATCACATCATAGGGAATGGTTTTCGGGCTTTGGGGACCTCTTTCGGGTTTCGGGGCGCCCTTTCGGTTCAACCAGTAGGCCCTGCTCTTCAGAGGATTCAGTTTCGGCGCATATCTTTCAAGTTTCAACCGGCCCATGGCGTCATCCTGGGCCCTGGCAAGGCCGGTCATGGTCTCCTGCGGGGTCAATTCACCCGCCACGGCACGGGCCAGGAAGGACCACCAGATCCCTGAAAGGGCGGGATAATGGGGTACATTGGGACCGGTATCGGTCCATTTCTTTCTTTCGTCTGAATTATAAAACTCCACCAATCCGCCCCACCGAAACGCATTCTTCAGAACATGGGGATGAGAAACCGTCGATCGGCGCACCGGGGTGCCGCTCTCCAGAAACTTCTTTACACTAACGGTTTTTGATATGCAAAACTGGGCCCACAACCAGGCCGCGGCACGATACTTGCCTCGGACATTCCAGGGGATGGTCCAACTCCCGGCATCCTGATAGCCGACTTTCATCCCCGCCTCCCAGTAGCGGCCATGGGGCGTTGGCGCCACCCGCCAAACCGGCTTTCCGTCTTTCCCCACCACCGGGCTGCCAGGCCGATGAAACCGTTCATCCGCCAGGAAGACCGTATACATGAATATCATCTGGGCAATATCACCCCGTGCGGCCTGGGGATCGGTTTCATAGGTGGTCCAGTTTCTTGATTCAGGGGGAGAGTAATTATTGAGCCATTCGAGGTACTTGGTCAGGGCATGCACCGCCGCCGGACTGTCCAGGGCGCCGCCTCGTTGCACCATGGAGCCGACCGGAATCTTGTTTTTCACCCGAATGCCCCACTCGTCCACCGGTTGGCCGTTGGGCAAACCCTTGTCACCGGCGCCCGCAATGGAGAGCCAGGCATCCGTAAAGCGCCAACCCAAATCCGGTGCCGCGATGCCATAATCAAGATGCCCGTATGCGGAGACTTCCGAGCCATCCGGATTTTTCATCCGCCTTCCGGTGAAAAACTCGGCAATATCCTCATAAGCCGCCCAATTGACAGGCACTCCGAGTTCATACCCGTAGGCGGATTTGAAATCCGCCTTGGTCTTGGAATCCGTAAACCAGTCGTAGCGAAACCAGTACATGTTGGGGAACTGCTGGTCCGGGAGTTGCAGCTGATTCCCTTCATAGTCTTGTCCCACTTCCAGATTCAGGAAATCATCAAGGCACAGACGCGGGTTTGTGTACGGTTTGCCCTCACCGTTCATGTATTCCCCGAGATCCACAACCCTGTTCAGCCGAAGGTGGGTGCCGATCATGTCCGCATCGTTCACATAGGCGTGGTAGAGGACCCGGCCGGTCATCATCTGCTCGGTGATCCGCTGGATCACAAGGCCTTCGTGGACCGTTTCGTGATCCACGTAAATGCCCGTGATCTCAAAAAAAGCCTTGGCAAGAACATCTCTTTCCCAGAAGTGGGGGGCGAAAGTCTCGGCCACTGACCTGATCTTAATGCCACGCAAAGGACCGGATACCTCGTGGAACCATTTCAATTCGGCGGCACGTTCTTCTTGCGACAAGGTGCTGGGCTCAAAGGCCCGCGCGTATTTTTCAATGGCTCGCTCATAAGAATCCGGTTCCCCCGCCATGAGGACCGAGGGCAGCAACATCGCCATCAGAAGAAGATTTTTCAGTATAAGGCGTACCATTGGGTCATTTTGTTGCCATTTTTTCAATTTGCCCCTTCAATTTACCCCGGGCATCACTCTCACTTAACGGTTTACTTACCACATTCATCATAACTTAACCCATGTAAGAGATCAAGCAAGCTATACGTTTTTCCTATGAAAACCATTCATCAAAAGCGCTTCCGGCGCTGATGATCATCGTCTCTTTTTTTAAACCAGCTTGATCCGGACTTCTTGGATCCAAAAAGACCCGGTGCTTGAAATTGCCATGCACCGCAAGAAAGAGTATGCTATTGCTTGTTTAGCCGCAGATTCAGTTTTAGAGAAGGAACCGGAAAATCATGGAAAAAGAAAAGACATTGATCGTCAAGACCACAACCTGGTCGGCCGGGCCCGGATGCCACGGCGGATGCGGGGTGCTGGCCCATATTCGGGACAACAAGCTGGTCAAAATCGAAGGAGATCCGGACCATCCCTGGAATCAGGGCCGCCTTTGCGCCAGGGCCCTTGCCATGACCCAGTACATGGATCATCCGGACCGGCTCACAAGCCCGCTCAAACGGGTCGGCAAAAGGGGCGGCGATGACTTTCGGGAAATCTCATGGGAAGAGGCCTTCGATACCATTGAAAGGCGAATGAAGGGAATCAGGGACGACTTCGGTCCCGAAAGCATGATCTTTTCCATGGGGACCGGGCGGGACATCGGACCGTGGATCTGCATGCTGGCCTATGCTTTCGGCAGCCCCAATGTCATGTTCGCCCTGAGTGGCAATGCCTGCTACAGCCCGAGAATCGCAGCTCTGGACACTGTTCAGGGTGACTTTTGCGTATTTGATGCGGCCCAGTGGCTGCCGGGCCGGTTCGAAAATCCTGAATACCAGGTACCGGAATGCATGATCGTCTGGGGATACAACATTTCAGCCACATGCCCGGACAATCTCTTCGGCCACTGGATTATCGATCTCATGAAAAAGGGGACCAAGATCATTTCCATTGACCCCAGGCTTTCCTTTTTCGCATCGCGGGCAAAACACTGGCTGCGTATCAGGCCAGGCACCGATGCGGCCCTGGCCCTGGGGTTCTTAAACATAATTATCAAGGAAAACCTATATGATGCCGTTTTTCTTAAAAAATGGACCGATGCCCCCAGGCTGATCAGACATGACACCGGCCATCTTTTGAGGGAATCGGAGGTTGTCCCTAACGGATCAGTGGAGAATTTTGTTGTGTTTGATCCCGCATCGGACCGTATTGATATCTGGAACACCGCAAAACAGGAATATGAACGCCAGGCGGCATCACCCGCCTTGTCCGGGAATTTTGACATCCCCCTGTTGGACGGAAGCACGGTTTCCTGCACCACGGTCTGGCAGCGATTCAAGGAAACCTGCGCCCATTATACCCCGGGAAAGGTGGAAGAAATCACCTTTGTTCCGGCAGAGCTGATCCAAAAGGCCGCCAGGCTCTATGCCGCCGCCAAACCGGCTGCCATTCACTGGGGCGTCCCCATTGATATGACGCCCGAAATCACCCCCCTGTGTCATGCCATCGCAGCCCTCTGGGCCCTCACCGGCAATCTGGACGTGCCCGGAGGGAATGTCTTCACCCGGGCGGCCTTTAACGCCGTCGCCTATGCCCTGCCGGGCGCCGAAGGGGTGATCAAATTGAAACACCAGGATCAGGACAAGCCACGCATCGGCAGGGAAGATTACGGTCCCTTCAACAAGTTCATCTGGCGGTGTCAGACCGACAAAGTCTTGGAGCAGATTGAGAGCCAAAGACCGTATCCGGTCAAAGGGCTCTGGATACAGACCTGCAACCCCCTCTCCGGGATCGGGCTGGACCCAAAACTCTGGCAGAAGGCCCTTCAGAAGCTGGAATTCATTGTGGGGGTCGATTTGTTCATGAACGCCTCCCTGCGGTATGCGGACATTGTTTTGCCTGCCGCCACCTTTCTCGAGAAGGAAGGGGTGCGATCCTGGTGGGTGCCGCTTCAGACCATTAACAGGGCGGTGACCCCCAAGGGCTGCCGTTCCGATGTTGAGATCAATTTTGAGCTTTCGAAACGCTTTGACCCGGACTTCAAGTGGGAAACAATCCACGATCTATTTGATGATATTCTGAAACCCTCGGGAATGACCTTTGAGCAGCTGGCAGAAAAAGGGTGGGCCCTGCCACCGGAAAACCACGCCTCAAGGCCCTATTTCCGACATGAAAAAGGGTTGCTGCGCTCCGACCGTAAACCCGGTTTTGCCACGCCCTCGGGCCGCTTTGAACTCTATTCCACCCTGCGGGAAGAATGGAATCTGGAGCCGCTCCCCTATTTCAGGGAACCCCCGTTCACACCGGTTTCAAGGCCGGATCTTTTCAAAGCGTATCCTTTGATTCTGAGTACCGGAAGGCGCTCACCCGCTTTCTTTCACGCGGAGCACCGGAACATCCCATGGCTGAGAACCCTGGATCCTGATCCGGTGGTGGAAATCCACCCGGATACGGCCAGCAAATATCACATCAGCAATGGGGAATGGGTCCTGATTGAGAACTGGATGGGGAAAGCGCGCTTCAGGGCCAAAGTCACCAAAATCGTGCCGCCCTGGATGGTAATGGCCGCCCATGGATGGTGGTTTCCGGAAAAAAAGGATGATCCTCTCTTCGGCACTTTCGATTCCAACATCAACATGCTGATCCCCATGCACCAACAGGGAAAAGACGGACTGGGCGCCCCCATCAAACACCTGCTGTGCCGCCTGAAAAAAGAAACCAGGGAGGCAAACCATGCCTAAAACCGGTGAAAACGGTCTGCTGATTGATTATGAATACTGCACCGGCTGCTTTGCCTGCACCGTTGCCTGCTGCCAGGAGAACAACTGGGAAGCGCCCATGAGCGGCATGAAGGTCCTTGAGATCGTACAGGACTTGCCCAAGGACAAGGCCTACCTCACCTTTCTTCCCTTCCCCACGGAGCTGTGCGTTCTGTGTGCCAAACGCACCCGGAAGGGCCTTGAGCCGGCCTGCGTTCAGCATTGCATGGCAGGGTGCCTGACCTACGGAAAAGTGAGGGATCTGGCAAAAGAGCTTGAAAAAAAGCCGAGGATGGTGCTCTGGTCACCCAAATAACGGGCGGTGATTTAATGGTATCCTGTCAAAGTCCATGTAAATGGGCAATTGGCGGTTTATAAACAAAGCGGTTTTCAGCTCCCATGACGTTTTTTCAAGGAAATGAGCCTTGAAAGAGAAAAATAAATCGTTATGATGTGAGCGATTCAAATTGAACCCCGGTTAATAATATGATCTCAGAGGTGAAGGAAATGACGGAAAATGTGCTGAATGGAAAGCGGGTCCTTGTGGTGGATGACGAGCCCGATGTGTTGGAAACCCTTCGGGAATTGCTGCCCATGTGCAACCTGGTGGAAGCATCCACCTATGAAGAAGCCAAAAGTCGCCTGGAAAGTGTGCTATTTGACATTGTGATCCTGGATATCATGGGTGTGGATGGGTACAAGCTGCTTGAAATCGCAGACAGAAAAAGTCTTCCCGCCGTCATGCTGACGGCACATGCCTTGAGCGTGGAAGATACGGTGAAGTCTTTCAAGGCCGGCGCCGCCTATTACGTACCAAAGGAGGAAATGAGCCATATCGCCACGTTTCTCCAAGACGTGCTGGAGACCGAGAAAGCACCCAAAAACCGGATAAGCCGCTGGTTCGAACGGTTGGGCTCCTTTTATGACAAAAAATACGGTCCTGACTGGCAGAAGAGGGACAAAGAGTTCTGGGAGAAATACAGATACTGGATTTAGAAAACGCTGGGACCCGCCAGCCATGGACGATTGTTCCGAATAATGGTTCGGCCAAAAACAGGGGCCATGCTATGTCCCCTCTAAAATCTCTCTGATCTTTTGCGACAGGCCCGTTAGCTTGAATGGTTTCTGGAGGAAACCTCTGCATCCCCGATCCAGTATCTGCTGCGCTCGCCGGTCCAGGCTATACCCGCTGGAGAGAAGGACCTTAACATTGGGATCTGTTTCCCTGAGTCTTTCGAAGGTCTCTCCGCCGTCCATATTCGGCATAATCATATCCAGAATCACCAGATCAATCTCCTCTGCGTGTTTTTCATAAAGATCGATGGCTTCGGCGCCGCTTTTTACCGCCATGACCTTATAACCCAACTCTTCAAGGAGCTCTTTTCCCACATCAACGGTGATGCTTTCATCGTCCACAAGAAGAACGGTCTCAGTTCCCTTCGTGAGTTCACCGGTTCCCTTTTCCCTTTCCGAGACTTCCTTGTCCGAGCCGGGCAGATAGATATTGAAAACCGTGCCTTCTCCTTTCTCAGAGTATACTTTGATCACGCCGCCATGGTTCTTGATTATTCCATAAGCCGAAGCCAGGCCCAATCCGGTTCCCCGCCCCATTTCCTTTGTGGTAAAAAAGGGTTCAAACACCTTCTCCCGGGTTCTTTCATCCATCCCCGTCCCGGTGTCCATGACCGATATTTTCACATAGGGTCCGGGTGTGACGCCGTAGGCTTTACTGTAGCGCCGGTCCAATGTGACATTCTCAGTTTCAACATATAGGTCTCCACCTCCCGGCATGGACTGCCAGGCGTTTACGTAAAGGTTTAAAAAAACCTGTTCAATCTGGGTTGGATCAACTTCAACCGTCCATACACCTTCCTGAAATTTCATATGAACATTGATCTCTTTTTTGGTCCTGCCGAACATGCCGGCGCTCTTTTTCACTAGATCATTGAGATTCACAGGTTGAACTTGGTATTTCCCTCCTCTGGCAAATCCCAGGAGTTCTTTGGTCAGATCCGCGGCACTCTCAACGTATTCCTCTATGCCTTTTAGGTGATCGTAATGGGGATGGGAAGGGTCTATTCTGTGCAACATCAAAGAGGTACGGCCGACAATCCCCATGAGCAGGTTATTGAAATCATGGGCAATGCCTCCTGCCAGGGTGCCGATGGCCTCCATCCTTTGGGCTTGATGGAGTTGGGTTTGAAGGTGCCTTTTTTCTTCCTCGGCCTTCTTCCTCGCGGTGATATCAATGGCAATTTCAAACCTTACATCCTTACCGGTGGGCCATTTGACGATCCTGTCAATAATCATGAGGTCACGTTGGAGGATGGGGTTGTGATACTCCCAGGAATAGGGCTGATATCCGTTATTGAGGATGATCTCATTTGTACAAAACCCGCACGGAGATTCCTGGCCTTGAAATTCCTCATAACAGAGACCTCCCACAACGTCTCTGCCCAACAGGTCGGTGAAGGTCTTGTTGACATATATAATTTCATAGGTCAGAGGGTCGGTAATGTAGATGATCTCATTAATGCTGTTAAATATGGACAGCAGCTGTTCCCTCTCAAACCTTAAGATTTCCTCTGCTTTTTCCCTTGCAATGGTCCTGGAAATAATCCGTGAAATGGTTACCAGGATATCCACGTCCTCAGGCATCCATTGGCGGTGATCCCTGCATTCATCAAAACCGATGAAGCCATAATATCTGCCATCGATATGGAGGGGGACGACCAAGATGGATTTGATGCCCTGCGGCCTCAATACCTCCCTTTCCTGTTCGCCGGGGATGTCTTCAATGTCTGTGTAGTTGATGATTTCCCCGCTTCTGATCCTGTTCATCCACCAGGGGATTGCGTGGGAAGGAAGCCCCTGAAGCGCCGCTTTCTGGGGCGGGATATCGGGAGCGCACCATTCAAATGTGTTATCCATGCTATCGGTTTCGTTTCGGTGCTCAAACACATAAACGCGGCTGACATCGAGCATCTTTCCCATGATCTCCACGCATTCTTCGAGGAACTTATTCGTATCGAATGCGGAAATGGATTGTGCCGAAATGGTATTGAGCATCTTTTCATAGGCCAATCTTCTCTTGAGGGCCTCTTCCGCCTCTTTGCGATCGGTCACATCGGTGAAAAGGCTCACAACATAGGCGCGCCTGTCCAAGGAAACCTTGGCGGATGTGATATCCGAGTAAAACAGGCTGCCATCCTTCCTCAAACATGGAATATTGTGCACCCGGGTCTTTCCCCCACGCGTCTGAGCCTCCAACTCCCGGATCATGCTATCCCGAGACGCTTCGGGATGTATGTCAAACAAGCGCATCCTCGCCAACTCTTGCGGCGTGTAACCCAACATCCTGCAAATAGCCGGATTGGCATATTTCAATTCCGTTGTCTCAATATCCGCCACGAGGAGTCCCTCCGCAGCCGCTTCAAGCAAAGCCCTGTACTTCTCCTCAGATTCCAGCAGATCCTTGTCTATCAATGCCCGCTCAAACCCATCTTTTCCCGGTTTTTCACCCATTGGATCACTCCATAACCATGAAATATCGCCGCAAAAATAAAGATCAATGAGATGATAATAGCAGCAGCCGTTCCTATTCTCAAATCAATCTTTCATCCCTTTTCTTTTTTCCGTGCAACTGGCATTCAGCCTGGCAGATCTTACAGCTTCCGATAAAAATATATGGGGTCTTTGTGGCGGTCTCCATCCGGCCGTATGATTTGCTCGCAGTGCCAGCCGGGCAGGGGAAAATTGAAGGATATAAGCCAGGCGCCGGGTTTGAGTTCAAGGGCCAGCTTTTCAGACAGGCTTGTCATTACCTCCGGAAAAAGATAGCAGCAGATGACATCCGCTTCAGCCAGGTTCACCTTGCGAAAATCCCGACGCCTGACGCTCACCCCCCGAAGCCCCCAGCAACCGATTTTTGCAATAAACCAGGCCAGGGGATTGATTTCAAATCCAACGGCCCGCACCCCGAAACGCCGATAAGCGGCTCTCAAGACCCGGCCGTCACCGCATCCCAAATCGTACAGGACCTGTTCCTCGGACAACGCCAAGACATCCAGCGCGGCTTCAATTCTCTTTCCGGTGGTGGGGACATAAAGGGCCCCACCGGTCTTGGGCAACACACCAGCGGCGCTAACCACATAGATGATTTTCAAGGCAAAAAGGATCCCGGCCACCACCAGGAAAAAAACAAGCCACCCATTCTCCCACATGACGAACCTCTTTCTTGGCCAATATCTTTCTTCTACTTAACTACCACACCACCGGAAGTTACGTCTATTCTCACTTTATTGGGTGGTCTGCCTCTTTTCCGGGACAATCATTAGTGGGGAGGGAGGAGGGATGGTTTGCGCACGGGTGAGAAGGGCCCTGCCGTAAGGTCCATTTGCGGCCCTCACATGCAAAAAGGCGGGATATGGTCCAGTACCAATTCCCGCCCTGGGATTTTCTATCAGGTTTAAGGGTCCTTATTGAATCACGGTGGCTGATTCCAGAATTGAAAATGGAATTTCGATCTTCAGCGAATCAGCGGTTTGGGCGTTAATGTAGAACTTGGGTTCCGGATCCACCTTTACGGCCACCTCTTTTACTGCCTTGCCGTTCTTTAAAACATCCACCACGGACTCAGCCAGCATATACCCCAGCTTCTGGTCATCCGCCACAAAACCACCAAGTGCCCCCGACTGCACGGGCTTCGATGAATAGGAAAGCACCGGTGTGTTTCCGGCGGCTTTAACGATATTTTCCGCATTGTCGATATTAAGGGCCTGGTTGCCGATGATGATGACGGAAACCTTCCCTTTATAATCGTTCACCGCTTTGATGGCGTCTTCCTTGGTTTCACACATTATTTCATGGTACTCGATACCCAGTTCTTCGCAGACAGCCTTTGTGGCGGCCTGGTCCACCTGGGCCGACGGATTCCTTTTCCCCAAAAGCAGCAGCACGGATTTCATATCCGGAATGATGGCCTGAAAAATCTCAAACTGGGAATCAACGGGCAGATAGTAGGTAACACCGGTGATATTCCCTTCGGGTGCCTCAAGATTCTTGACCGCCCCCAGCTGCCTGGGGTTGTTGCAGCCGCCGATAAACGTGGGGATGGCAGGCGGGTTCTTTCCCAACCATTTGGCGGCATTGGAACGTAAGAGCACCATGCCGTTCTTTTCCTTTTCCCATTTCGCCGCCACCTGGGCCAGTTCATCAACGCTCCCCAGCTCCTTTTGGTACTCGATCTTGATATCCGGTGCCATTTCCTTCATGCCCCGCTCAAACCCGGCGGCCACCCGATTGCTCATGCCTGATTTTCCGGCCCATGCCACTCCGATCTCCGTGGCGGAAGCTGCCGTTGCACCACCTAATAACCCTATTGATACACAAAACAATATGCAAACACCCATCTTCTTCATGAATTCTCTCCTTTCTCTAAATAAAATTAATCCTATGACGTACCTGATCAAAAATCCTTTAAATCCGCTTCATCGTCAAAGGGAATCAACTTTGAAGGATCGGCTTCCTCCCCCTTGGGAGCCGACAATTTCCGATGGTCTGATATTGGGGCCCGGCCGGCATTGGGGGGCCGACGCTTATTCGGAGTTTTCGATCCGGAGGACCTCTTTTCAATGTCATTCTTGGCTGCTTCGCTGACCAGCGTGTACAGTTCCCTCACCGTGGCTTTCATCTCAAGGGACTGGGCACTCATCTCTTCGGATGCGGACGCGGATTCCTCCGCGTTGGCTGCCACCTGCTGAACCACTTTGTCCATTTCAGAAACGGCACGGTTGATCTGTTCAATCCCCTGGGCCTGCTCGTCGGAGGCCGCTGCGATCTCACTCACCAGCTCGCCAACCTTTTCGGAACTCTCATTCAATTGCACAAAGGCCTCGCTGGTCCGATTTACAAAGGTGGAGCCGTCACGCACCTTTTTCACCGTTCCTTCAATCAATTCCGCCGTATTCTTGGCCGCATCAGCTGCCCGCATGGCCAGATTCCTTACTTCATCGGCCACAACCGCAAAACCGGCACCCGCCTCGCCGGCCCTGGCCGCTTCCACCGCGGCGTTTAATGCCAGCAGATTGGTTTGAAAGGCGATCTCATCAATGGTCTTGATGATTTTGGAGGTTTCTTCACTTGCCGCGGAGATATCCGCCATGGATTCCGTCACCCGGGTCATGGCATCATTGGCCTCCCTGCCGAGATCTCCCACCTCCGTCATGAGGCCATCGGCCTGTCGCGCATTGCCGGCGTTCTGCTTGGTCATGGAAGACATTTCTTCCATGGAGGAAGAGGTCTCTTCAATGGCCGCGGCTTGCTGGCTCGCCCCTTCCGCCAGTGACTGGCTTGAAGCCGACACCTGATCGGCCCCGGAAGCGACCTGTTCAGACCCCTCTTGCAACCCTTTCACGATCCGGTTGATCGGTTTGACGATGGACCGTACCAGCAACAGAATGACGATCACGGCCAGGACCACAACACCCAAAGCCACCCCCAGATTCCAGTAACTGAGGTTTCTGACAGGCGCCAGGAGTTCATCCGTTGCCGCCGAAACACCCAGGGTCCAGCCAATCCCTGGAATGGTTCTGAAAGCAACAATCTTGTCAACGCCTTTGTACTCGTAATTGATAATACCATTGCCCTGGGCCAACATCCTCTTCCCGAAATCGAATTCATTCATGTTGAGCTTCAGAATGTTGCTTTTGTCCGGATGGGCGATCAACAACCCCCTTTTATCGTAAAGATAGGCATAACCGGTTTGCCCCACTTTAATGGGGTCCACAAACAACCCGGTAAATGCATTCAAATCCACAATACCGAAAAAGACCCCCGTAACTTTATCCTTATCCTCTATGGGAGCGGAGACCACGAACACTGGGTTCCCGCTTCCTCTGCTTTTGAGCACCTCGGACACATAGACATCTCCCTTCATGGATGATTGGAAATAGAGGCGATCTTTCACATTGAATTTGTTGATGGTTTCCTTGTCGGATGCCGCGATGACCTCGCCTTTGCCGTCGGCGACACAGATATCCTCGTAATAGACGTAGTCGTCCTTCACCTTTGCAAGTTCGATATTGGCCGCTTTTCTTGCGGCCTTGCCAACAAAGGAATCCTTTACCGCCGTCTGGTAGATCTTCTGGCGGCTCCAATTGCTCACATTGAGCGTCTGATCCTTTATCCATGCGTCGATGACTTTCAAGGTGGCATCGGTCATCTCCTCTATGGCCGAGACGATCTCTTTTTCAAGGGCCGCTTTGGTCTTGAAATAGGAGACAGCCGTTGAAACCCCCATGCCCAGAACAATCAGTAAAAGCATGGGAAACAGAAACCGGTTTCTCAAATTCATCTTCATCGGAAAAATTACTCCTTTCTTCTAAATCTGACGTTGCAGTAGAGAGCCGTCTAACTCCCGAAAGACCTCTTCACCACGCTACAAAAAACACTTGGCCATTTCTCTTGGAAGAGACATGAACCAGATCATAATAGACCCCAAATCCGCATGCAAAAACCATGCTGCTCTATATGGAAAACAAAAAAAAGCTTTCAAGCTTATAAGATTTCTCCGCCCCTGAACAACATGCATCTGTATTAGCGGAAAAAACTCACCGTAATCCACCTGTTCTTCCTGGCTACTGGACAAACTGAAACGTTTCGAATAACATTGCCTCTGATCGGCGCCTTTCCGGCCCGGGGCATCAAAATGAGAGTGGCACCTCTATGGCGAATATCCTGGCCATTGATGATGAAGAACTGATTTGCTGGTTCTTAAAAGATATTATCGAGCCCATGGGGCATCGTATGCAATATGCCCTCGGTCTTAGGGAGGGGCTCAAAAAGGCATCAGGGGAGCCGTTCGACCTGGTGATCCTTGATGTTCTTCTGCCTGACGGAAACGGACTTGACGCGATTCCGGTGCTCCGGAGTGCGGCCTCCTCCCCGGAGGTCATTATCATAACAGGTGCGGGGAACCCTGACGCCGCCGAATTGGCCATCAAAACCGGGGCCTGGGACTACTTTCAAAAACCGTTTTCGATTCAGGATATCAAACTGGCGGTCACTCGCGTTCTTCAGTACCGTCAAGAGAAAACAAACCGAAGTTCCCCTATCATTTTAAAGAAAGACGGGATTATCGGGGACAGTCCTCAAATGAAACGCTGTTTCGGCCTTGTGGCCAAAGCGGCTGCCACCAACGCCAATGTCCTCATCACCGGAGAAACCGGCACGGGAAAAGAGCTTTTTTCAAGGGCGATCCATATGAACAGTGATCGTTCCCACAGGGGATTTGTGGTATTGGACTGTGCCGCCCTCCCGGAAACCCTGGTGGAGAGTATGCTTTTCGGCCATGAAAAAGGAGCGTTTACGGGTGCGGACAGGAACCGGCAAGGCTTTGTGGAACAGGCCCACAAAGGGACCCTCTTTCTCGATGAAGTGGGCGAACTTCCTGTGAACATCCAAAGTGCATTTCTTCGCGTCCTTCAGGAACGCCGCTATCGACCCGTGGGGGGAAAGACTGAAATCGCCAGTGAATTCAGGCTGATCGCTGCAACCAACCGCAGTCTTGATCAAATGGTGAAAGAGGGACGGTTCCGAAAAGACCTTCTGTTCCGGCTTCGCTCCGTGGAAATCGTTCTACCTCCCCTGGCAAAACGGACAAAGGATATCAAAGACCTGGCTTTCCTCTATATGAACAAGTTCTGCGACCGGTACGGTATCGGCACAAAAGGCTTTTCACCAGAGTTTTTGGAAGCGCTCTCCTTTTACCGCTGGCCCGGTAATATAAGGGAACTGATCAACGCCATGGAGAGTGCCATTTCCGAAGCCCTCGATGATCCCACCTTGTTTCCCATTCATTTGCCCAAATATATCAGAGCGAAACTGGCACGCGCCTCCATAGGTCATAAAACTTCAAAAAAGGCCGGACAGCAAACAATCTCCAGCAATTCCGAACCGTTTCCCACCATAAAGGAGTTGATCGAAGAGACCGAACGGAAATACTTTCAAAATCTGGTCTCTTTTGCGGGGGGCGATATAAAGGAAGTATGCCGCATATCCGGCCTATCCCGGGCCAACACCTATGCCCGCCTGAAAAAATATAACATCTCCCGAAAATACTGATCTCTCCCGCCATGCCGGTTGCTTGAAGGACCTTGTGCGGGCCTTTGTTTTAGGGTTCAAAACCATTGAAAATGTCTCGATTTGGAGATTTTGTCCCGGAATTAAGACAAATATCCCGTCGCTTGTTCCTTCATCGGTTGCACGATACCACGCCGGCACTTGGAAATTGAGCCGTATATCAAGAAAACCACCCCTGGGGAATCGTCGGCACGGAACTTGCCTATTTTCTTCAAAAAACGAGGGCAGCTAAATGGATAGGGATGGAGCAGGGATCCGGCGGAAATGAGCGTACTCCTTTACGCAGGTGAAACAACAGGGCGTGTGAAAGAGCTTCTGGGATTAATCGAAAAAGAGATCCCCGAGGAAGAGATCGAGCTCCATACAAGTATTGAAGATCTCACCCAAAGGCTTCGGCGTCCAAAGCGAAATCTTGCGATCATTATCCTTGTGGCCGTTACCGCCAAAGAACTTGAAAATTTGCTGCTGATTCGCGATTTCTTTGACGATCTGCCAATCATCCTTGTCCTCCCAGACAAGGCCCGCAAAAGCCTTTTGAGGGGACAAAAACTGTTTCCCCGCTTTGTGACGGATATGGAGGGCGATTTGTCAGAAGTTGCTTTGGTTCTGAAGCACTTGCTTGAACGGGCACGGCTGTAGAAAGCCCCTATTGACAGTAAACACCTGACCCGATGTCGCGGCCGCATCGGTCCTTCAGGTCGTAACAACCCACACCAAAAAAGAAGGAGAAGGCATCATGTTTAGGAAACTGGGACTAAAAGCCAGAATGTTGATTTCAATATGTTCGGTGGCGTTTCTGGCATTTGCCGCTACCATCACATTTGTTTCCGTAAGGGCCAGCAACATGGCTGAGAAAGAGGCCATTGATAAGGCTCGGCAGATCGCTTACCGGTACAGCGGTGTTATCAAGGCCGAGCTTGAAGTGGCCATGGATGCTGCGCGGACCATGGCACAGACATTCACCGGGCTTAAAAACAGCGGAGAGATGCCATCGCGAAAAACGCTTGATCGGATACTGGCCCAGGTGTTGGAGGACAATCCCTCGTTTCTGGGTGTTTGGACCTGCTGGGAACCCGAGGCCCTGGACGGAAAAGACAAAACACACGCAGGCAAGCCCGGTCACGATGCAACCGGCCGGTATGTCCCCTACTGGAACCGGGGCAGCGGTGGAATTGCTGTGGAACCGCTGTTGGATTATGACAAAGAAGGGGCCGGAGATTATTACCTGTTAAGCCTGCGGTCCGGCCAAGAGACCATCCTTGACCCCTACAAATATCCGGTGGGGGGAAAGGAAGTATTAATAACGAGCATCGTCGCTCCGGTGAAATACCAGGGGAAAACCGTGGGTGTCACGGGGATCGATTTCGCCCTGGAGGAATTCAACAAGCTGGTTTTGGACATCAAGCGGAGCAAGGCCATCTTTGAGAGCGGTTATGTGAGCGTCATATCGAACAACGCCCACTATGTGGCCCATCCAAAGGGTGAGAGAACGGGTCAGGATATTCTCAAAACAGATCTGTGGGCAAAGCCCTTTTTGAACGACATGAAGTCAGGGAACGCATTCGTGACGGAGAGTTTCTCAAAAACCTCTAATGCTTTTTCCTTCCGAATATGCGTGCCCATTCGTGTCGGCAAAAGCTTAACCCCCTGGGCCGTTTTAGTGACCGCACACAAGGAAAAGGTTTTGAAAGGCGCCCATCGCATCATGTATGCATCCATACTGATGGGCGTCATTTCCCTTGTCGTGCTGATGCTGATCGTCTTTTTTATCGCCAGGAGCATTGCCAATCCCATCAACCGAATCTCAAAGGATCTGGGCGAAGGGGCGGAACAGGTGGCCGGCGCCGCCCAAGAGGTTTCCGCTTCCAGCCAGCAACTGGCGGAAGGCTCCTCCCAGCAGGCGGCTGGCATCGAAGAGACGTCCTCTTCCCTGGAAGAGATGTCCTCCATGACCCGCCAGAACTCCGACAATGCCAGCCAGGCGGATCAATTGATGGTTGAGGCAAAGGGGATCGTTGGGAGGGCCAACGATTCCATGGATCGGCTCACAAGCGCCATGGGGGACGTTTCCGCGGCCAGCGAGGAAACCTCAAAGATCATCAAGACCATCGACGAGATTGCTTTTCAGACCAATTTACTGGCCCTCAATGCGGCGGTCGAGGCGGCAAGGGCCGGGGAAGCCGGCGCCGGGTTTGCCGTAGTGGCCGATGAAGTTCGGAATCTGGCCCTAAGGGCTGCTGAGGCGGCCAAAAACACTTCGGAACTCATTGAAGACACCACCAAAAAGATCTCGGAAGGCGCTGATCTGGCCACCGCAACAAACGAGGCTTTCGGTGCCGTGGCCGTAAGCGCCGAAAAGGTAGGGGAGCTGGTCAGTGAAATCGCCGCCGCTTCCAGGGAGCAGGCCCAAGGGATTGAGCAGGTGAACACGGCGGTCAGCGAAATGGACAAAGTGGTTCAGAACAATGCCGCCAGTGCGGAGGAATCCGCTTCCGCCTCAGAAGAGATGAGCGCCCAGGCGGAACAGATGAAGGCTTACGTGGGTGAATTGATCCGTCTGGTGCGGGGAGGGAGTGGCGGCAGTTCAACCGGGATCTCGCCTCCTGCCCGCGCGGGGCATGGTGTCCCATCAAAACGAGCCGAGGGAAGCCGGAAGAAAGCCCTTGCCGCCCCCAAAAGAAAAAAAGCCCACGGGAAAGAGGAGAAGCCTGAAGAGGTTATCCCTTTTGATGACAAGAGTTTTGATGATTTCTGATTCCGGCTCCGGGCGGTTCTCGAAGAATCATTTTCACCCGTTTCCCTGATTTTCAAGGACCGCCAGGAAGAGTCGCCTTCTGCTCCGTCCATTGTCGCTCGTGGGAACACTGCGCAGCCTCAACTGCCACGGCTTGCCCACTTTCGGATAGACCGCCGTGATCAGGTAGGCCCGGATACCCAACAAATCTGATTGACAAACCGCCAGATTGGTAGTATACGTCTTCGCCAAATACAGGATCACTCAATGAACACGCACCGGAACACATATCGATTTTTTATCTTCGGATGCTTCTTTTTTAGCTTTAGAAGCGTCCATCCGGTGTTCTGACATCAGTCGTTAATACACCCCGGGTGGACCCTAGCGGACCACTCGGGGTTTTTTTTGGAAAAAGCTCCGAGCCAAAAACTCGGAGCTTTTTCTTTTTTGGGCGTTTTTTTTCATAACAACACTCATTCAAGCGTCTCTAAATTCTGATCATGAACCGGAGGTGACCCTTTATGAACAATCTGAAACTGTCAACCCGAGAACCCGAACACCGAACCGTCGTGGACGTATCAGGCGTCCAGGTGGGCAAGGGGTTTACGGTGATCGCCGGGCCGTGCACCGTGGAGAGCGAGTCTCAGACCGTGGAAACCGCCAAGGCCGTCAAAGCCTCCGGCGCCGATATGATGCGCGGCGGGGCGTTCAAACCGCGTTCATCGCCCTACTCCTTTCAGGGCCTGGGCATGAAAGGACTCAAAATCCTGGCAAAGGCCCGCGCCGAGACAGGACTCCCCATCGTGACGGAGGTGCTCGATCCGCGGGACGTGTCCTGGGTGGCCGAGTTTGCGGACGTCCTCCAGATCGGCACCCGCAACATGCAGAACTTCTCCCTGCTCAAGGAGGTGGGCATGGTCCAGAAACCGGTGCTGCTCAAGCGCGGCATGTTTTCCACCCTGGAGGAATGGCTCAATTGCGCCGAGTATATCCTGAGCGAGGGCAATTCCAACGTGATTCTCTGCGAACGGGGCATCCGCACTTTCGAAAAATATACCCGCAACACCCTGGACCTCTCCGCGGTGCCGGCCATGCGGGACCTGACCCATCTGCCCATCATCATCGATCCCACCCACAGCACCGGCCGCCTGAACCTCATCGGCCCCATGAGCCTCGCCTCGGTGGCCGCCGGTGCTGACGGCCTGCTCATCGAAGTGCACAACAATCCCGCTGAAGCAATTTGCGACGCGGAACAGGCCATGAGCCCGGATCTTTTCGACGACCTCATGGGGCACCTGCGGCCCCTGCAGTCGTTCATGGAGCAGATGCCACAGTTGAAAACACCGGATCAAACATTGTAAAGGAGACCCCATGAAACTGGAAGACATCAGACGCAAAATTGACAAGATCGACCGTGAACTGCTGGTCCTTCTTCAGGAACGTATGGGCATGGCGCTACGATCCACCAAGTTCAAGGAAACCATCAGTGATCCCCAGCGGGAAGAGGAGCTGCTGGCCAAGGCCGAGCGCCTCAATCTGGACCTGGTTGAACGCTCCTTCACCCGCCAGCTTCTGAAAGCCATCATCGAAGAAAGCAGGCGCCTGCAGGAGAAAGCGCGCCTCCTGGTTGCTTTCCAGGGGGAGCACGGCGCGTACGGCGACGTGGCCGCCCGGAAGCTGATCCCTGACGGGGCACACATTCCCTGCATGGAATTCATGGACGTATTCCGAGGGGTTGAGGAGGGGCATTTCGACCTGGGCGTGGTGCCTGTTGAAAACTCGCTGGAAGGTGCGGTCACCCAAGTCAACGATCTTCTGACCACCACCGATCTCAAGGTGATCGGCGAGGCCCGAATCCGGGTCACCCACTGCCTGTTGGCCACCGATGTGACGGACTACCGCGAGATACGCCTGGTCTACTCACACCCGCAGGCCCTGGCCCAGTGCCGCAGTTTCCTCATGCGCAACAACCTGGAGCCGCGCCCTTACTACGACACAGCGGGTGCCGCCAAGATGCTGGCAAGGGAAAACCCTAGGGCCGCCGCAGCCATTGCCAGTGCCCTTTGCGCCGAGCTCTACGATCTTGAGATCATCAAGGAAGGTAT
>JANQDY010000078.1 GCA_028278625.1 Thermodesulfobacteriota bacterium | reverse complement strand
CATGACATATCTCCTGCTCCATAGAAATTTTGATCCTCTGGAACAACGATATCATAGCAGAATATTTTGTCAATTTATTTATGTTACGGAACACTAGGTGATAGTTGCTATGGCCGTAACCCGGGAAGGAATACCCGTCCGGTGTTGGGTGTTTCCCGGCAATACTACCGATGTGGAAACAGTAGAGCAGGTGCGGAAGGACCTTAGAGGGTGGAACTTGGGTCGAGCCCTTTTTGTTGCGGATGCCGGCATGAGTTCAGAGGACAATCCAAAAGAACTCGCCAAAGCTTGTGGAAAATACTTGCTGGCTTGTCGCATGTCAAATGTCGTTGAAATCAAACGGGAGGTACTGAGCAAAAGAGGCCGATATACGGTGATCAAAGATGATCTTCATGCCAAGGAAGTTTTTGTCGGTGATGGTGAACGCCGGAAGTGATATGTTATGTGCTACGGCCCCAAAAAAGCTGAACGTCAGAGTAAGGACCGTGCACAGGTAGTCGAACTTTTTGAATATGAGTAAAGCCGGCATCCGGACAAAACAGCTTCGGCCCAGTGGGCCATTGACCTACTGGCATCAAAACGTTTCAAAAAATACTTGTCGGTCACCAAAAGCAATCGCCTTCGATTAGATCGTGGCAAAATCAGACAAGTTGCAGAATACTGATGGAGAATGGGTTATTGATCGCCGCTTCCATTCTCTGAAAAAGGCCCACAAATCAAAATGACACCTATGTACCATTGGTTGTCTCGGCGTGTCGAAACTCACACAAATTATGCGCATTGGCACTTCTGATAGAACGCGTCGCAGAACTATCTTGCGGGAAATACTGGCACCGAATTCAGGAAGCACTGGATCGGTTACAGGCAACAAGGTTTGAGAATCTTTAGATCGTTTTATTCATTGCAACGAGATCAGCTCGGAAGTGTCTGCAAGATATCTAAATCATTATAGATGAAGGCACCAATAAAGATGCTTGAAATAGAAAAAACCCAACAAAAATAGCCAGGTGTTATGGACATTTGCCAATTTTCTGGGAATGACTTAACAATTTGAATTACAAAGATATTCATCGCAACATGTTTCTACAAACGGAAAACGCCAGGTAGTATGGTGGGTTTCAAACCATTTTCCAGAACAAAAATTCAATGAGTCACGTTGTAGGGTTATATGTAATCCAGCACTTCCCGCACCTTGACGGCCAGTTCCTTTATGGAAAACGGTTTTTGAATGAAATGGACACCCTCCTCCAAGACGCCGCGGGACGCGATGACATTGCCAGTGTAGCCTGACATGAACAAACACATGATGTCAGGGCAAAGAGAAATCACCTCTTTCGCAAGGTCTTTGCCATTCATTTCAGGAAGGATCAAATCGGTTAGCAGCAAGCGGATTCCCGTGTGCCCTCTGGCCACAAGGAGCGCCTCGCTGGGAGTAGACGCGGTCAGCACCCGATACCCGTATTCTTGGAGTGCAAGCTCCACCATGCCTAAATGTGAGACCTCATCCTCAACCACCAGAATGGTTTCATCGCCAAACAGATCTTCAGGAATCGCGTCGTCCTTCGGCGCTTCATGGACCATTGCCGTGTGCCGGGGCAAATATATTTTAAAGGTGGAACCGTGTCCCGGTTCGCTGTAGACATTGATGAAGCCGTTGTTTTGCTTTACGATTCCGTATATCATCGCCAATCCCAGGCCGGTCCCCTTTCCCAGTTCCTTAGTGGTGAAGAATGGTTCGAAGATCTTGTCCATGGTCCTTTTGTCCATGCCGCGTCCATTATCGCTCACGGATAGCATGGCGTATTCGCCGGGGCGAAATCCAGTGTGTTTGGCACGGTACGCGCCGCTAAACTCGGTGTTTTGGGTTTCGATGGTGACCTTCCCAACTCCGGCAATGGCGTCTCTGGCATTGATACACAGGTTCACGAGAATCTGATCGATCTGAGACGTATCCATTTTGACCGGCCAGAAATTTGCTCCCGGCAGCCAGGCCAGGTTGATGTCCTCACCGATAAGCCGCCGGAGCATTTTGAGCATCCCTTCAACAGTGTCGTTTAAATCGATGACCTTTGGGCTGATGGTCTGCTTTCGTGCAAAGGCCAGCAACTGCCGCGTAATCTCCGTTGAACGGGAAGCAGCCGCCAGGATTTCCTGAAAAGCCCTGCGCAGCGACGCATCCAGGGCCGTGTCTCCCAGAGCCAGTTCGGCATGGCCGATGATCACTCCCAGCATATTGTTGAAATCATGGGCCACCCCGCCGGCCAATTGCCCGACCGCTTCCATTTTCTGGGACTGGCGAAGCTGTTCTTCGATTTTTTTCCTTTCGGTGATGTCCTCTGAGATTCCAAGCAAGTAGATGGGGTTCCCGTCCTCACCTAGAATGGGCATTTTCTGGGTGTGCAGCATCCGCTCTCCCTTGAACCGAGTTTTAATGGTCTCTTCAGGAATATCAACCGGTTCTTTTTGTTCCAGGACCTTACGATCCATTGCCGTGAAAGAATCGGCTTCCTCTTTTGGAAAAAGATCGTAAGCGTTTTTCCCGAGCATCTCTTGCCGGGAGTACCCCAAGAGCCGTTCGGCGGCCTTGTTAAACCGTACGTAGCGCAATTCCCGCGCATCTTTCACAAAAACCATGTTCGGTATATTTTCAACAATGCTGTCCAGAAACCGACGGTTTTCCGAAAGCTCCTGATAGCTGAGCAAGACGGATAGGGCATCGGCAATGCGATGCCCGATGACTTCGAAGAGCTGCTTTTCATTCGGGGTCCAAATCCTTGCAGAGGAGCATTGGTGTATTCCGAATTCCCATGGTTCGCCAGTCCTGGGATAGATGGCCATGGCCACAAAGGATTTGACGCTGAACCGTCCCGCGACAATTGCCGACAAACCATGTTCGGACCCATGACCGAAACTGACGGGTCCGTCAGTGTCAAGCAACACACGATGAGTTTTCGCAACATCCGCTGTCATGGGTACTTCAAGCTTCAAGTCGTGAGCCCCCGGATATTCATCTTTGGTTCGTTCCACGGGCACACGCCATGAAGTTGCATCGGGATCGCAAGGGTAGAGCAGGAATGCCCGGTCACAATCGAAGATGGACAAGACGGCATCCAAGACGGCATACATCATCTTTTGAATGTCTTTTTTTCCCTGAATGGCCTGATTGACCTTGTCCAGGTTTTCTAAGAATCGCAGATGGTCCTGGTAATTGTCCCGTTCTTCGTCCATCGGTTACCCCTTGAGCGCGTCCTTTGCAATGATGAGCTTTTGGATCTCGCTGGTGCCGTCGAAGATCCGAAATGCTCTCACATGCCGATACAAACGCTCCACCACGGCGCCTGTAACAACGCCATATCCTCCGAAAATCTGCAATGCCTGGTCCACTATCTCTTGTGCGCTCTCCGATGAATAGAGCTTGGCGATAGAGGCTGCGCACCCTTTTGTGGCACCGCCAACATCCAGCTCCCATGCGGCACGGTATGTCAAGAGTGCCGAGGCATCGATTTTCACCGACATTTGGGCCAGCTTTTCCTGAATCAATTGGTGCTCTGAAATCGGTCGTTTGAAGGCGACGCGTTCCTTGCTTCTGCGCAACGCTTCATCCATGGCACGCCGCGCAATGCCCAGTGTTGCGGCGGCAACAGTCGGGCGAAACAATTCCAGAGCGGTCATGGCGATGGAGAACCCGGAGCCGCACGGACCCAGAAGGTTTGTCGAGTCCACAAAACAGTCCCGAAACGACAGCGTTCCCACAGTGTGGGGTGTGGAGACCGGAATTCTTTCCTCAAGAATGACCCCGGGGTTTTTCCCTTCAACGAGGAAGGCCGAAATTCCTTTGAAACCCGCATCATCCTCAGTGCGGGCGAAAACCACGTACAGATCCGCCAGCCCGGAATTGGACGTCCACTTCTTCCGGCCGTTCAGTCGGAAGCCGCCTCCCGAGGGTACGGCGGAAGTGGTTATCGACGCCGCGTCTGAGCCGGCCTCCGGTTCCGATAGAGCGAAGGCAGGCAAGAACCGCCCTTTCCAATAGGGCTCCAGGTACCGGCGCCGTTGCTCTGAAGTGCCGAACAAGGTGATTGGCAGGGCCCCGAGCCACGGCTCCGACAAGGCCACATCGGCGATTACTGAGCTGTGGGCAAGCAACTCGCGCATGAGGCAGAGACGCCGCAGATCGACTCGGGCTCTCTCTTGGTCCCCGGTCAGTTCAACGGTCTCCTTCAACCATCCACCAGAACCCAGAAACTCAAATATGACTCTCGCGATTCTCCCGTCATTCCCTTCATCCGCTTCATATGGGGCCAGCCGCTCCAACGTCCATGTTCGAAACACCGACGCGAATTCCCGATGCCGGTCATCGAAAAAGGGCCAATTGGTGTGTGCAATTCCAGCCAAGCCCATTCACTGTTTCCTCCATTTGGCACCAGACCGTCAATAAACCGGGCAAACCATTCCCACCCGTACCTCGTCATCTTTCCGACCAGTTCCTTCGGCAAATTCCCGTCTCCGGTCCGTTTTCCGGTTGTGACTTTGTGTACAATCATCTTAACACCTCATTTCCCCACGGGTTGGGTTTGCCGCCGACTGCCAAATCCTGGGACAGTTTAGCACACCTTACTCATTATGGTGAATGTTTGTTTACAATTGCTCGCCTCCACATTTTGACAATCCTTCTGGTTTGGTGAGCACCGCAATTGAGGGGCCACTTAATTTAGGTTTTTGATTAACATTTGAACATCTTATTGCGGGTCCATGCGCGGGGTCAAGTCAGTGATCCGCCCTCGGTATCCGTTTATGCATCATATTCCATGAGCCGAACAAAGGAAACGGAAATATTGAAGCAAACCAGCTCCGGTTAGTAAAAGATTAATGATGTTGGGTCCGAAAGAGGAGGATTAAGCTTTAAACCGAAGATTTATCTTGACTCGCAAGCTTTTAAATATATAATAACTTCGCTCGATCTAGACAAAATGATTTTAAGGAAAGATCACCATGTCTTTTGAGACTGAAGAGAATTCAATTCAGCCTGCTCAGCAAAAGCCGTTTCAACGGATTGAAACATTTCGAAAGCAAGTGGCCAATCGGGTCTTTTTGTCCATTGCCGTGGCGGCCCCTTTTGTACTGGCGGTTGGCCTCATTCGCGCCTCCTCTGAGGGGCTTAAGCCACTCATGTACTGGCATTCGGCCATTTTTCTCTTGCTCATGGCCGCTGTTCTGTTCAAAAGGCGGATTCCCTATGGTCTCCAGGTCTGGACGGTCATCATTTGTTTTTTCCTTTTGGGAATCAGCATACTTACGGTTTACGGTCTCATCGGGATGGGCGTCTATTTCTTCATTTTCGGTACATTGATCGCCAACCTCTGTATTGGCGTTCGCGCAGGTTTTTTGACCATCATAATGAGCCTTATTTGCATGGGGGCAATCGCTTCCGCCATTTTTTTTGGATGGATCGGGCACGACCTTGACTTTAATTACCATGCACGGGCCGTTCCATCATGGGCCGCAATGATCGTGGTTTCCGTGGCCTTCATGAGCATTCTTCATCTGGCCCTTCATAGATTCTTTTCACGGTTGACCCAAATGATCATCTCCCTGGACCGTCGTTCAAAGGAATTGAGCGATACCAACCGAAAGCTGGCCCGGGAAATCGCTCACCGTCGCCAAGTTGAGAATGCCCTTCGCAATTCCGAAATGAAATATCGAATGGTGGTTGATAACGCCAACGAGGGCATCGTCGTATTCCGAGACGGACATATCCACTTTGCCAATAAGACCATGATGGGGATTCTCGGCTATTCCTTTGATCAATTCAAGGGGCTAAAGGGGGAAGATTTATTGCATCCCGACGATCGCCACCATGTCAGCAGTCTGGTCCGAATGATTTTGAGGAAAGAGGCCGGATTCCGTGATACGGAAATGCGTCTCCGTGACAGCCAAAACGCCTACAGATGGTTCAATGCCCACGTGGTGCGAACCCAATGGGGGAACCGGCCCGCTGCCATCTTTTTTATTTACGAAATAACCGATCGCAAAACCGTGGAGGCTGAAAAGGCGCGGCTGACGGACAGGCTCAAACAGGCGGAAAAGATGGAGATCCTGGGCACACTGGCCGGGGCCGTGGCCCACGATTTGAACAATGTGCTCATGGGAGTATCCAGTTATCCGGACTATCTCCTGAACCGAATTCCCGAAAAGAGCGATCTGCGCAAACCGCTCACGTCCATCAAAAAATCGGGGGAAAAGGCCGTGGCCATCGTGCAGGATATGCTGACCCTGGCCCGCCGGCGGGTGAAGGTGTCCGAGGTGTGCGACCTGAATCACATAATTGGCGAGTTTTTGGACAGTCCGGAGTTTAAGACAATGCGGTCCTACCATCGCGCCGTTTCAGTGAAGACAGATTTGGCGGATCAATTGGAAATCATCCATGGATCCCCCCTTCATCTGAGCAAAGCGGTGATGAATTTGGTTTCCAATGCACTGGACTCGGTAAATGCCGGCGGAGAGGTTCTCATCACCACGGAGAACCGGACGGATGCTCCTTTACACCGCGTCAAACCGGAATCGAAACCGAAAAAGGGTCCTCATGTTGTTCTTAAAATCCGGGATAACGGTTCGGGCATCTCAGCCGAGGCGATTGAGAGAATCTACGAGCCGTTCTACACCAAGAAGTCAATGGGCCGGAGCGGAACCGGGCTCGGATTGACCGTGGTGTGGAACGCCGTACAGGACCATGGGGGCTATATTCATGTGGACAGCACCGAAGGCCTTGGCACCACCTTTACCCTCTCTTTCCCGGCCATAACGGAACGGCTTCAGGTTTCCAAATCGGATTTTCACCCAAAAACCATGGACAGGATTGCGGCCAATATCCTTGTGGTGGACGATTCCAGGGAACACCGCCAAATGGTCACCCAGTGTCTGACGGATCTGGGATATGAATGTGCCGCGGCCGCCGAAGGATTCGCGGCGGTTCATCACATCAAAACACAGCGGGTGGACTTGGCGGTTCTGGACATGGTCATGGACCCCGGACCGGACGGTCTCGACACCTATAAGCAAATGCTTCGCCATAACCCTGATTTGAAGGCCATCCTCATGAGCGGATTTCCCGAAACCGAACGGGTTCGAAAGGCACAGGACTTGGGAGCCGGCCCCTTCATTCAGAAACCCTTCAATTTTGAGGAATTCGGGACAGCCGTACAAACGGAGTTGTGCAAGACACCTTCCACGTCTCCGCCTGCCGTCTGAGATTCCGTCCATGGCAAAGGCATCTCCCGCCGCAAAACAGTTGACGGGAATTTTGGGTTGGCGTACTTTTCGTGGGATACGCCACGTTCGTCTTTAGAACTTTAATTTTCTCTTTACAGGAACGACCCATGAAAACTGAACGACCCGACTTGATCGTACCCGGACTCTGGTGTCTCGGTCGCATGGAAAGCAACGTATACCTTTTAAAAGGGAATCATGATACCATTCTCATCAGCGGTGGCAACAGTTACATTCTGCCCGATCTTCTGAAACAGATGGATGCTATTGGCCTGGAGATTGCGGAAATCAGCCGGTGTCTCATTCTTCACGCCCATTTTGACCATGTGGGGGTTCTTCCCTATTTCAAACGAAAGAATCCCCGAATGACGGTCTATGCCTCTAAACGGGGATGGGAGATATTGAAGATGGACAAGCCCATTGCCACCATGAATGAATTCAGCTGGCTGACGGCACAGCGAATGGGAATGGAGAAAAGACTCAAGGATTTTGACTGGAAATGGCGCCATGACGTTTTTGGAGAAACGGTGAAGGACAATGACACCATCGATCTTGGGGGACGGACCGTCAAAATAATCGAAACGCCGGGGCATTCCTCCTGTTCCGTGACCGCTTATGTTCCTGAAATCAAGGCCCTGTTCCCCTCAGACGGGGGCGGCATCCCCAACGGAGATAAGATCGCTCCCTCAGGGAACTCCAATTTCACGCTGTACCAGAAGAGCCTGGAAAGGCTGGCGGATCTGGCGGTGGAAATCCTTTGCGCCGACCATAACGGGTATTTCACCGGAGAGAAAGCGGCGGATTACATCCGCCGGTCCATTCGGGCGGCTCACAAATACCGGCAAGTGGTGGAAAACATCTGCCAGCAGGCGGAGAACCAGGAAGACGCGGTTCGTCGTCTGGTTCAGATCATTAAAAATGAGCAGCCGGACAGTTTTCTTCCAGAAGAAATCATCACCGGTGTCACCAGACAGGTGGTGAGACATATTGCCGGTCAATTGGAAGGAAACCTCCAACCATAAACGGCCCTTTTTCGCCGGATCCTCCTTGCGGCCAATTGCGTTTTGTTTTTGGCTTGAACGATTACTGCAATGCCCATAACGGCGGCGATCCCGCAAACCGATATTAAACTCAGATCCATTCCTATTGTCCTCCTTACTTATCCCACGATGTCCAGAGCGGCCCCCAGCATTTCATCCTGGGTCTCAAGGGCCTTCAGATTGGCCCCGTAACCGTTCTTGGCCACCACCATTTCAGTCATTTCCTCTGTCAGATCCACATTGGACAGCTCCCTCTTTACCTCCTGGCCGTCCTCCCTTGAAACCGTCTCGGGGCCGGGTGAGTCCACCCGTTCCACAAGGACGTTAACCCCTCCGTTGGCGTTTTCCTTCAATGTGACCCTGCTCTTCTTGAATTCATCTGAATTCCCATTGGCAATGTTCTTTGATGTGACTTCCATTTTGGCCCCAAATGCCTTGAGAGCCGTTAGACTTTTTCCCACTGAACCCATCATTGCCCTTTTCCCCTTTTAAAATCCCTTTTGTACCCTGTCCGGCAGTTTTGCCTGAAAAAACCATCTTCAGTTCCGGATGCGGGGCATTTCGCATTTTCCCATAATGTCTTATCGGCGGTTTCAGGACAATCTTTAGAAAAAAACGAAAAAAGGCAAAAATTTTGTTGACAAATGAAAAATTCTGGTCATAGGATAAACTACTTTATAGCATAAACTACTTTATCTTATGCCGGGAGTGAATCACCATGCCAACCATCAATCACACGCAGGTTGAACAATTGCTCGAGGATGTTCGCTTGATCCGGTCCGTGATCAACAAAAACAGACCGGTTTTGCGGGAGGTGCTGAATTTCAGACATTTTCGTCTGGTGATGTTGCTCTTGGGCATCAGCATCATCGGTTTTTCATTGCTGGTCTATTTTCTGTCAGTCCGATTCGGCGGTTTCCAGGCCGTGCCCGCTCTCCTGCGCTACGCCATCTATCTTGCCATTTTGGGAGATGCGGTTTTTCTGCAAATCCTCAAGCAAAGGACCTATCTAAAGGCGGTGAGAGAAATCGATCCGGGCCTGACCCTGGGGTGGTGGCTGAAAGAGCTCTTTACTCACCGAATCATGCATCTCTTTGTTCCCATGGTCATCCTCATGATCGTGTTCTGCGCCTATTTTGTTCTCAGGCATATTCCTTATTACATCATTCCCATGTTCTCCATGGCCATGGGGCTGATGGTCAATATGGGGGTGCTCATCGGTATTGGGCATTCCCTGATGGGTGGGTACTGGTTGCTGATTACCGGCGTTCTGGCCGTGATATTTCCCGTGATTCCGGGTCCCATCGCCCTCTGTCTCACCCTGGGATGCGGAAGCCTTCTGGTTTCGGGGACCGGGATCATTGCATCCCGAGACGGGGAAGGGGCATAAACCATGCCTGTTCTGAACAAGCTCATCCACGAGCGGGCCCGATTGCTGATCCTGACGTACCTGGCCGGCAATGGAGACCGTGAAATCAGCTTTGGCGAGCTTCAGTCGAACGTGGGATTGACAGCGGGAAATCTTTCCATCCAGCTAAAACGGCTCAAGGAGGCCGGATATGTGAGCGTTCATAAAACATTCAAGAACAACAAACCCTTTACCTCGGCGGCCGTTACCGTTTTGGGAACGGCGGCGCTCAGCGAATACCTGGATGAAATGGAAATGTTGATCAAGGGTCTCAAAAGGGAAGGCAAATGAAGGGGAGGGGACCATAATGAAAAATACCGCTATCAAGGCCGATCAAATCTGCTATTCCTATGGTGAAACCCTGGCCGTGAAGGGGATCAGTTTTGAGGTGGCCCGTGGTGAAATCGTGGGTTTTTTGGGTCCCAACGGAGCAGGAAAGTCCACCACCATCAAAATGCTTACCGGCCAGATCGCGCCGAAAACCGGCAAGGTCATGATTCTGGGCATGGATATCACCCGGGAAGATTCGCGGATTCAGGGCCGAATCGGGGTCTGTTTTGAAGAGAAAAACCTTTATCTGAATATGACCGGCATTGAAAACCTGGCATTTTTTGCCGCCTTGTTCGGCCTCGAAAAGGATGGCGTACCATCCCTGCTGGACCGTGTGGGGCTGGGCAGCAGGGGCGGGGACCGGGTGAAACAATATTCCAAGGGCATGCAGCAGCGGCTCATGGTGGCCAGGAGTCTGGTCAACCATCCGGAGATCCTATTTCTGGATGAACCCACCGAAGGTTTGGATCCCGTTTCATCGAGGACCATCCGAAACATCATTCGGGAAGAGGCTGAAAAGGGGACCACCGTCTTGTTGACGACCCACAACATGCACGAAGCAGAGGAACTGTGCCACCGGGTGATTTTCTTAAATGAGGGCCGTATTCATGCCCACGATTCTCCGGAGAACTTGAATCTTCAATTTGGAGAAAGGTCGGTAAGGGTGCGTGTTCGGGAGGACGGTTCGGTGCGGGAATTTGTGATTCCCCTGGACCGGAAAGAGACCGGCCTTGCGCTTCAAAAAGCGGTTGCAATGGAAGGGTTGATCAGCATCCACACCCAGGAGGCCACCCTGGAGGACATCTTTGTTCGCATTACCGGTCGAGGGTTGGAAGCATGAGACATCCCGGTCCCCGAATCGCCATTATTATGGCCATTATGAAAAAAGACTGGAAAGAATTCATCCGGGACAAGCTGTTCAGCGTTCTTTCCGTCCTTGCTCTGATCGCCTATGTGGTTCTGTTTCGGGTGATGCCCACCACGGTGGATGAAAAGCTGACCCTGGGGGTGCACCATAGGGGCGAGGAATCCCTTTTGGCCGTCTTGTCCAATGCATATGAGGAAGGCATCATCATCAAGGGGTTTTCATCTTGCTCCGATCTCATCCGCGCGGTATCCGATCGTGAAGAGGAAGCGGCGGCGGTTTCCATGGGAATCTGTTTCCCTGAAGGCTTCATAAAGACCCTGAAAACAGACGAGCAGCCAACGCTTCAGGTGTACGCGGCACCCGGGCCCCCCCCTGAAATACGCCGCATCATGAGGGTTTTTGCCCAGGACGTGGCCTATGCGGTCATCGGTGAGGATTTGCCGGTCACCCTGCCCAAGGAGGAACAAGTCATACTGGGAACAGACCGATCCGGGGACCAGGTCCCTCTAAGAGACCGGATGCTCCCCTTCCTGGCGGTCATGGTATTGTTTACGGAATCTCTGGTGCTGGCCTCTTTGATTGCCGGTGAAATTCAAAACCGAACGCTTGCGGCATTGCGGGTCACGCCGGCCACCATCGGGGATATCGTGGCCGCCAAGGCGTTGTTCGGCACCCTGTTGGCCTTTTTTCAAGTTCTGATCATGCTGATGGCAATGGGTGTGTGGTGGCGAAACTGGGGTTCCCTATCCGTCACCGTTTTTTTGGGGGCTCTTATGGCTGCCGGCGTGGGGATGCTTGTGGGCGCCATGGGGAAGGATTTCATGGGCACCTTGCTGTGGGGTATGCTTTTCCTCATCCCATTGGGCATTCCCGCCGTGGCGGTGCTTTTCCCCGGCAGCGTCTCCTTCTGGGTGAAGTTCCTTCCTTCCTATGGGGTGGCCCAGGGAATCATGGACTCAACAACCTACGGGTGGGGCTGGAAACGCACGGGATGGCATCTTGGATTGGTATGCCTGTGGGATGCGATCATCCTTTGTACCGGCATGGTTATGCTCGGAAAACAGGGAGAGAAATGATCCGTTTCCGTCATGTATTTAAGCTGATAAAAAAGGACCTCCGGATGGGACCCCGTTCCCCGGTTTTTCTTTGGGCCTTGATTTATCCTTTTGTGATTACCGTGCTTGTTAGAGGCATCTTCGGCGGCCTTTTTGCGCCAGAGCCGCGACTGGGAATTCTGGATGAGGGCGGGTCCCTGGTTGCGTCCCGTGCCAGAGAACTTGTTGGGATCTCCCTTACCCGTTGCCGGGATCTGCCCCGGCTCAAGAAAATGGTGCTGGAGAATGATCTGGACGCGGGGCTGTTACTCAAAAAGGGGTTTGACCGGGCTGTTTTGTCGGGTCAAAAGCCCCTGCTGCAATTCTGGATCGGCGGAGAGAGCCTGGCCGCCAACCGGATCATTCTGGCCATGACGACCCTTGATCTGATACGCGGGGTGGAAGGGAAGGCCCCACCGGTCCGGGTGGTGGTCCACACCACGGGTGAAGGGGGCGGCCTCCCTTTGACCATGCGATTGATTCCCTTCATTGTCCTTTTTTCCCTGTTGATCGCGGGCGTTCTGGTGCCTGCCTTTGGTCTGGTTCAGGAGCGGGAGGACCGGACCCTGGAGGCCTTGCTGGTGACCCCGGTTCGATTTTCGGAAGTCCTGGCGGCCAAGGGAGGCGTCGGCCTGATTCTGGGTTTTCTCATGGGCCTGCTGACGCTGCTCTTAAACGGCGCCACGGGATCTCACCCGGCCACCTTGTGCCTTGTCCTGTTCCTCGCCGCCTTTATGGCCGTTGAAATCGGTCTGCTTTTCGGATTGAGCGCAACCGGTGTCAAGAGCCTTTTTACCCTTGTAAAAACGGTCAACATCATCATCCTGGCGCCGGTGGTCTTCTTCATCTTCCCTGACTGGCCCCAGTGGATCGCCAAGCTCTTTCCCACCTACTGGATCATCCATCCGGTTTTTGAATTGGCGGTGAACCAGGGGGAATTGTCCATGATCCATACGGAGCTTGTGGTTGCCGCGGCATTTCTCGTTTGCCTGGCTTTTCCCATCAAAATCCTGAGCGCTAAACAGAAAGGACGGGGCTGAACCCATAACCATATGATTTAACAACCGTGGCAATCACCCAAAAGGCATAAAAACCGGGCAAGAGTATTTCTTATGGATGGAGGTAATATGGACAATCAGGATATTAAAATCGACCTGGGTGCAGTTCAGGAGACTTTGATGTTGCCTCTCTGGGCAAGAGCTCGTGAGACAGAGAAGAACAATCCCATCGTATATGACACCTATGCCAAGCATATCGTCGAAAGCGTCGATTATGATTTCTCTCAGATTGAGGAAGGGCATATGGCGGATCATCAAGGGGTATGGGCGATTCGTGCTTACAACTTCGATAACATCATTGAAGCATTCCTTGCGAATAATCGTAGCGCCGTGGTTGTAAATATTGGAGCGGGTTTGGACACCACGTTTCAGCGCGTTGACGATGGATCTGTTCTATGGGTCAATATTGACCTACCGGATGTGGTTGCCATGCGGCAAAAGCTGGTTCGGGAGAAGCTGATCCCCCACTCGGAACGGGAAATGACGATTGCCAAATCCGTTTTTGATTTCACCTGGATTGATGACATATCCCGGTGGACGAAAAACCGTTCCATTCTGTTCATGGCTGCCGGAGTACTGATGTACTTCCATGCCCGGGAGGTCGAAATCCTGTTCCGTAAACTTGCCGAAACTTTTCCTTCATCCCACGTTATCTTTGATTCGATGTCATGGTTACCGGCATGGGGATCAAACAAGGAAATCAAGAAAATCATGAAAAGCAGCGAAATGGACGACTCGACACTTATTAAGTGGCATCTGAAAAGAGCGTCCGGTCTTCGAAAGTGGGTGGATACCATCAAAATCGTTCAAGAATATCCCATGCTTTCGAAAGTGCCCTTAAGGAATGATTTTAGTAAAAAGGAGATTTGGCAAATTAAAATTGTGGGTCTCTTTCGTTTTTACAACATGATTCATGTGCAACTCTGAAATCATGTGCAATTTTGCATGATCAGAGAGCCTATAGGTGAATGATTTTTCCATCATCAGCCGTTTCATAACCTGCCGACGATTCTTTTCCCAGCATGTCCTGGCTCATATGCGTGAGCACCATCCGCTTTGGCTGTATCCGTTGTAATCTCTCTTCCAATGAGGCGAGATCGAGGTGGTGCCTCACCTTTTTCTTATAGAAGTAGGCCTCTGCGATGAACAGATCGACCCCAGTTCCGGCCTCGATCAGCGCGTCCGTCCACTCTGTGTCTCCCGTATAGGCGATGGACAGGCCTTCGGCCTCGAATCTGTACGCGAAACACGGGACTTGCGGATTACCGTGGTTCACTTGAAAGGAGCGGACGGAAATACCGTCAACGGTGGCTTTGGCACGGGGCTCAAGTTCCACCAGGGAGAGTTGGAACCGCGGTGTTGTTGCCGATGACCCCGGAAAAGCGGTCTCCATCACTCTCTCGTACCATTGGGCAATACCTTGCGGCCCGGCGATGGTCAATGGTTCTTTGCGCTTGCTGAAAAACTGTGCGTCAAGCATGAAAAAGGGGATCCCGCCGAAGTGATCGGCATGGAAATGGGTAATGAAAATGACCCGTATGGCGTTTAAGGCAATTTTATTGGCTTTCAGCGGGATTAGCGAAGACGCCCCGCAATCGATCAGGAAATTGACCCGGTGGCCGGTCACATGAAAACAGGTGTTGAAGCGCCCGCCACTGCCAAATGCATCGCCACATCCTATGAATTGAAGACGCATGATTGAAACCCTCTGTTTTTCATGGTGTACTTCACCGGCTCTTGGATCAGATCCTGGCGGGAGTAACGGGAAATGAAGGTAACGCCCTTTTCCTTTTTTGAGATCCCCCCGGCTACTCGGCCCTTTTGTAAAATGGCATAAGGAAATTGTAAGCCTTGATCATGGCCGTCGTTACCGGCCCAAAAAGGGTCCCGACGGTTGTTGGCTTCAAATTGCCGTCTTTGATGGCCCGCCCCATTTTCACACCCAGATTGAACGCCTGTTCGAGCTGGTCCCGGGAAAGCTTTCTGTTAAAATAGATATTGGACCAGTCTTCTTCATTTTGCGGCAGTTTGACTAACCGGGCTCCGGCATACATGTCTCCGATCCACTCGCCATGGAAATTGAGCGGCGCATTGCTTTTCAACCAGGAAGTCCCGTCATCGCAGTGCTTTCGCAGCCGTTCCGGCATGCCACCGGCACTGGCGATGGAAATAATGGCCCTTGGCTTGTCGGTCAATCTTGATTCAAGCCCCATCATCACTCCCTGAGAGCTTCCTGTTGAACGCATTACCCGCCAGACAATGCGTTCAAAGAAAACGGTCATCAGGCCGGTCACAAACCCATTGTGCACGGGTGAGGCCAGAATGATCCCGTCAGCCTCGCGGATCATTTCCAAGATGCCATCAATATCATCCTTCAAAGAACACGGCCCGATTTCCGGGGTTTTGTCTTTGTAGCATTTGAGACAGTTCAGGCAATAGTCGATCTTGCATTGACGAAGCACCACCATCTCGGTATGGGCCCCAAGGGAAGCGGCGCCTTCCATGGCTTTCACCGTTAATTGCGTCGTGGTTTTCTTGGGACGATAGGTTGCATTGATTGCCAGGATTTTCATGGAACAGGCTCTTTCAATAGGTTCATCTTTTTCTGGAATCCCTCATTTTGTATGATTGTCTCAATGTCAAATGAGCGGGATTCCCATTTTTCATTGCGAAGCCAACCATTCTGCCAGTTCCAGGGTGATCCCGCCCGGCCCGTAGAAAAAGACCAGTTTCCGCTGGTTGAAGGTCATGATTTCGTTTCTCAGTTTGACCCCTGCCTGGGTGAGACGTTCGACCTCTTTTTCGATGTCGTCAACCGCAAGGCAGAGGTGGTTGTAACCCGGTTTATCCAGCCGCTCGATCAGTGGGTCGGGGGCCGGTTCCGGCTCATGGTAATGGAGCAACTGGATTTCCATGCGGGGGTCGGCCCCTTCAAGAACCAGTGTAACGTGGCTGGCATCAATTTCTTCCGTGTTCATGTAATCCGCGAATTTGCCGCCGGAAATCTCCACGGATTTGTCCACCACAAAGCCCAGGAGTTCGAAGAATTTGATGGACTCCTCCAGCTCCTCCACCACAACCGTTACGTGATCAAAGTGCTTGACCATGGATCCTCCTTTTTCCAAGGACTGTGTTACGGGCCGCGAAGCTTTTCCCCTTTTGGACGCCGGTCCGGTACTCTCCGTGAAGGCCTCGTGCGGATCTGTCCGCGTGCCCCCTTATTCTAATCCACCGCTCTCGGTTCAGTAAGCAATTTGATGCCTTTTAGAACCTGCAAGATACGGTCTTTTGACAGGGTTCCGATTCTTTCAGATAAAGCGCTTTTGTTCACCGTAAAGATCTGTGAAATGTTCACGACACTTTTCTTGGGCAAGTTGGCTTCGCCCTTTTTTAAAGCCACGTTGCCGGGTGCGCTGGCTCTTTTCATATTGGAGGTGAGTGTGCAAACGACAACCGTGTTTATTCGGCTGCGATTGAAGAGGTTGTTTTGAATGACGAGATGAGGGTGACGATAGCCTGGCCCTGATTCATTAGGGGATCTGAAATCAATCCAAAAAATATCCCCTTGGTTGATTACCATTGATCTTTTACCATTCCATGGTGATTCGAATGCATCAACGCAATGATCGGTTCAGCTTCGGATGTGTCTTCGTATGCTTCATTAATCAGTCTGAGAAGCTCATTATTGTTGTGGCGCTCTAGGAATTCACGAGCAGCCATGGCAAAAAGCCGACTTCTTGAAACATTCAGGTTCTTGGCAAGCGTATCCATCTGTTCAAAAACAGGTTTTTCAATGGATATTGCTGTTTTTACGTTCGGCATTTTCGGCACCTCCAATGAATACCAAGAGTATAAGTGTTGGTATTTCTATTGTCAATACCGATAACCCTTCAACAAAGAACAAGAAAATCATGCGACCATTTTAAAAGGTCGCTCAGGCGGGGCGCCCAAAAAGGTCGTCGCTTTCATTTCACGATCAGGTCATGGGACGGCAGTAATTTTCGCAACACATAGTTGCGATGTGTGGAGGCCGCCTGAAAATAGCGGTACAGGGAAAACCCGAGGGCCTCCTTTGAATTCTTTATCCAGGCCAGTTCGCTCCATTGCGCGTGCCATGGTTCGTATTGGGGAATGTCCTCGCCGGGTCCTGAAAACAAGTCCCCGCTTTTGGCGGCCTGCTGCCATGCGGCAATCCTTTCATCCTTCGGCCCCTGTTTATGGATAATGTCCGCCAACCGGTCCTCAATGGCGTCATAGGCCATCCCGCTGTCACCGGCATCATTCGGGCGCTTCTCCAGAAAATCCCGAAACATCCGGTGCATCCGTTTACAGGCCAGTAAGTAATTCTCTTTGTTGTCCCGTTTGATGACTTTCCTATTCGGATATTCCGTTTCATAGCTCCAGTGCAAATAGGGTCTGTCAGGAAAGGTGGCCACGGCCCCATGACCCAGGGCGCCGGAAAGGGTTTCCCCTGCAAAAGAGATGACCCAACGCTTAACATTCTCAAACAATCCGCCGTATTTCCCATAGGCTTTAAAGAAGTTTCTTGCCTTTTCCTTGATATATTTTTCGGTTTTCTCTTCAACCTCGTGGAATTCAAAACTATCATTTATGACACGATTTCGGCGGGAACTGACGCCAGAAAAGCCGTAGTGTGAAAAGGTGTCTTCATAAACATGGGCGGTTACGCCCAAAAGCTCAAGACCGAACGTTGTTTCCGCTGCCAATCGGCAATTGCTTTGTACCATTTCAGCCGCTATATCACTTTCCATGGCGCACATGAGCCGTTCGGTGTATTCATCTCCCCGGTTGCCGGGGAGGAAGTGAAAAGGGATCCATACGAGACGCTGATCCACCGGATCGATATTCTTCAAATCAACGGCGTGATGTGCCGTGGCCTGGGAATCGATGCGGGCGCCGTCTTTTAGTTCGAGACTTCCCTTATGGGCGTTATCGTCCACAAACTGGTCCGCGGTCGCGACAATTCGTGCCTTGTCCCGATGCATTCCCGCGGCCCGGGCCAGCGCATAGGTCCCATAGTAGTGCATGTCCATTTGCATATGCCTTCCCTCCCTTTTTTAAAATGTCGCCATTTGGGGTTTCCCCACGAACCACTTGAATGAAAGATTCCCAGATAGAGGTTTACAGATGGGGTCTATCGAAGATTGTATATGCCCTTCAGCAACCCCCGGATTTCAGCTTTGATTTTGTTGAATTTCGTGGGATCGGACGTCCGTATGGGTTCGGCATCCTGGATCAGCTTATGGATGGTCTCCCATCTGTTTTTGTGCACGATTTCATTTCCCAGATACATACCGTTGCTGATGCCCATGAGGATCAACTGCTTTTCGGGGATGGTTGGAAAACTGAAGCTCGTAAAAAGCTCTTCTAAAACGATGATGCCGTTTATCAGGGTAAATGCAAAGATCTGGAACTTGAAAATGTTGGGTATGCCCGATATGCAGAAAAGATCCCTGAACCTGGGGACCCTGGTTCTAACAATCCCTTGGAAGTATTCGTCAGGGATATCACGGTCGCGCACCACCGCATTTCCTTTCGCGGCAAGGGCCGTACCGCCGGATATCCCCAGAAGCGTGAGGACCTGTCCGGTCATTTCAAGAAAATCGCTTCTGCAAATGAACACATAGACGGATGCAAAAACCACGATGCCCGTCCAGAAAATGATCTGGGCGGAAGAAATGCTGTAATTGCCAATAGGGGAGGCGGCCAGGTGAAAGGGGGCAATGACTTTTCGAATAAAGGGGCTCGGATGAAGTCTCTCCCATTCCTCTTGCCGTTTATCATCCTTTCCCCCGTCAAACCGACTGTCGGTGGGGAAAAGGTTCAATTTGGTGAAATAGATGAACATGTACAAGATAATCAGGATGATGATTCCCCAAATGGTTGCCGTAGATGTCAGAGGAACGGCAAATTCTGAACAGGTTTTGTAGATCTCGGTTCCCACGGACACCTCGATTGCCACCTTGGCCCTTCGAGCGGACCACCACCCTTCAAACCACTTTCCTTCCACATCGTTGAATATTTCCTCGTAAGGCGGCACACGCCCCCTGACGGTGTAGACAAACCTGTCACCCTTTTTCGCCTTCCCGATGATGGACGTCGTTGCGCCGATGTCGTCGTTATCGCCGTTAAAGAAGACTTCGTAAGATCCTTCATCCATTTCCTTGGGAAGGGTAACGGTGAATTTAAAGGATTTTCCGGAAGGT